>CAZNXD010000134.1:0-5265 GCA_964576935.1 uncultured Pirellulales bacterium
TGTGAGCGATATTCATTTCTGGGGCTCGTGGAAAGGCGACCATGCCGGCACCACAGGGAGTGTATATGTGGGCATATACGACAACGACACGGACGGAAGCTTTCCAAAACCCGGCAGCGAGGCGCTCTGGGAGCATACGTTCAATCAAGATGATTATACAAGCAGATTGTATGATTCAGGTGAGCAGGGCTGGTATTCTCCGGGGTGGCCGGTGGGGTCCTACATTTTGAATGACCACAACGACATATACCAGTATAACATCGACCTTGTTCCCGAGCCGTTCTACCAGGAAGAAGGAAACACCTATTGGCTGATGATATCAATGGACTATCACGAATGTTTTTGGGGATGGAAGACGTCCGGGTCCGAGCAATTCGGCGCCGACGCGGTGTTTTACGAGTGGGTAGATCCTCAGTGGTGCGCGCATGAACTTCACGACCCGATTACAGGGTTATCGCTGGATATGGCTTTTGTGATTACACCCGAGCCGGCCAGTTTATTGCTGCTGGCTATGGGCGCGACAGTTGTGTTAAAGAGACGCAGGAAATAATATCCTAAACGGGAGAAAATGAGATATCAGGAAGCTGCGAGAAGCTCGCAGCTTTTTTTTTGAATCGATACGGCCTGCATATCAGAAGTTACTTAGAAGTGCTTCTTAACATATTCAACTGCGTTGTTGAATATCGTCATTCCATCGCCATCACCGGTACGGCTTAGCCTTGTCCAGTGCGGATGCTGGGTAACACGCATGAATCTTTCGGGGTGCGGCATAAGTCCCATGACTCGGCCGCTTTCGTCGGTCAGGCCTGCAATTGAGGCGACTGAGCCGTTTGGGTTGACCGGATAGTCACCTTCGTTTCCGTCCTTATCAACGTACTTAAAGGCAACGTATCCGTCCGACTTCAACCGTTCGATTTCATCGTTAGTCTTTGCGACGATTTTGCCTTCGCCGTGCGCTATAGGCAAATAGATTTGAGTGTCCGAATCGATGAATACACATCTGTCGGTCTGCGGAGAAAGGTAAACCCAGCGGTCTTCAAATTTACCGCTATCATTGTTAGTGATGGTTACGGTTTGCTCAGGAGAACCTGAGCCATTGCCCGGTAAAAGTCCCGTTTTGACTAAGACCTGAAAGCCATTGCATATGCCAAGAACCAGCTTGCCGTCGTCAATGAATTTTTTGATTGCTTCGTAGAGGTGGTGCCTGGTCTGGTTTGCAAGGATTTGGCCGGCGGCAACGTCGTCGCCGTAGCTGAATCCGCCGGGAAAGACAAGTATCTGATAACTGTCCAGAAGGCTTCTCTTTTCAATAATACGATTGATGTGAACGCTATCAGCCTCGGCTCCGGCCAGCTCCAGGGCTTGAGCTGTTTCCATGTCACAGTTTATGCCGGCTGCTCTTAAAACTATTGCTCTAACCTGCGTCATTAAAGTTTCCTCTTGTTGAGTTACCAGGCAAAGGTCTTTTGCCAAGCGTTCTTTAGTTTATCAATGTCGGTGTCAATTACAATTTCACCGGATGCCGCTCGTATCAACAGATTCCTGTTATCCGCAACTTTGCCTATCTGGCCGAACGGTAAATTCAGCATGAGCTTTGCGAAGGCGTCATACTTGTCCGGTTCGATTTCAACTATATAACGTGAATTCGATTCGCTGAAAAGCTGTGTATCGGCCCTTGTGCAGTTTGTGGTCTTTGGCAAGGCCCGCAAGTCGGCTTCGATACCCAGGCCTCCTGCAAAGGCCATTTCCGCCATCGCGACCGCCAAGCCCCCTTCCGAGCAGTCATGACAGCTAACCAATAACTGCTTATCTATGGCTTGCGCAATTCTCCCGGCAATCTTCGGGGCCTTGTTCAAATCGAGTCGAGGTACATTCGCTCCAAGTTGGTCGTGGAGTTTGTAATAATGCGAGCCGCCCAGTTCATTGTCAGTCAGACCGACAATGAAAAGCAAATTGCCCGATTTCTTCAGGTCCATTGTGACACATTTGTTTACGTCTTCTACAATCGCTATTGCGCTTATCAGCAGGGTCGAAGGAATAGAGATTCTGCTGCCGTCTTCGCATCTGAATTCGTTATTGAGCGAGTCTTTGCCTGATATGAAAGGCGTCTGGTATGCAATAGCGCCATCGTAACAGGCCTGAGAAGCCCGTACCAGAGGACCAAGGGTCTCGGGTTTAGTGCAGTCGCCCCAGCAATAGTTATCCAGCAGAGCAATTCGTTCGAAGCTGCCGCCGATACAAATCAAGTTTCTAATTGCCTCGTCGATTCCGGCAAGGGCCATCCAGTACGGGTCGATGTCGCCGTACATAGGATTCATTCCGCAACTGATAGCAAGTCCTTTGTCCGAATCGAATTTGGGTCTTATTACGGCAGCGTCGGAAGGCCCGTCATTTTCAACGCCCATTAGCGGCTTTATGACCGAGCTGCCCTGCACCTCGTGGTCGTACTGACGAATTATCCATTCCTTGCTTGCGACATTCGGCGAAGACAAAATCGCGAGCAGGTCTTCATTGTAGTTATCTTTTTCAGGCAGAGATGGTTCAGTATGGTCGGGGGTTTTCCAAATAGCTTTGCGCGAATATTTTGGTACGCCGTTGTGCAGAAATTCCATGTCCAGCTCGCCGACAACTTCGCCGTTGTAACGAAGGATGAGCTTTTTGTCGTCGGTGAACTTACCTATCACGGTCGACTCGACGTTTTCAGCATCAAAGATTGCCTGTATCGCTTTGACATTTTCAGGTTTTACTGCAACGACCATTCGCTCCTGGGCTTCGCTGATCCAGATTTCGGTGTAGTTTAGGCCTGCGTACTTTAGCGGCACGAGTTCGAGGTTTACATCGGCGCCCAATTTCTCGCCCATCTCACCGACGGCACTGCTGAGTCCGCCTGCTCCGCAGTCGGTGATGGCGGTGTACAGGCCTGCATCTCTTGCCTGGAGCAGAACATCGAGCATTTTCTTTTCGGTGATTGCGTTTCCTATCTGAACGGCGTGCGAGAAGATAGTTTCGTGCTCGTGCGTCATTTCACCGGAGGAGAATGTAGCTCCGTGGATACCGTCTCGACCGGTCCGGCCGCCGACTACGATAATAATATTGCCGGTTTGGGGATGCTTGAAGCATTTGTCTTTGTCCATCAGGCCGATATTGCCGCAATAGACCAACGGATTCGCGATGTACCTGTCGTCAAAGTAAATTGCACCGTTAACGGTCGGTATGCCCATGCGGTTACCATAATCTCGGACACCGGCGACAACGCCTTTCATAATTCTTCGGGGATGAAGAACGCCTTTGGGCAGCTCATCAAGCTTTTTGTCAGGCGGGCCGAAACAGAATATATCCGTGTTGGCAATCGGCTTGGCTCCCATTCCTGTTCCCATCGGGTCACGAACGACACCACCTATGCCTGTAGCCGCCCCGCCGTACGGGTCCAGGGCCGAGGGGTGGTTATGGGTTTCGACTTTGAAACAGACAGCGGTTGTTTCGTCGAATTCAATAACGCCTGCGTTGTCATCGAAAACTGAAATGCACCAGGGCTTGTTCAATTTCTTTGTTGCGGCAAAGACGGTTTCTTTTAGCAGATTATCAAAGTGTATCTGTTCGTCTTCTACGACTATGTCGATTTCGCTTTTGAGCGTTTTGTGTACGCAATGCTCGCTCCAGGTCTGGGCGAGGGTCTCAAGCTCAACGTCGGAAGGCTCTCTGCCAAGCTGCTGATAGTATTTCTGAATGGTCTGCATCTCGACGAGATTCAGAAACAGATCCTTTTCTTTGCTTAAGGCAACAAGGCCGTCGTCGCCAAGGTCTCTAATCGGCCAATCGGTTTTCTTCAGCTCGTACGGTTTTATATGGGGGCTGGGCGGCTCGGCTGCATCACCAATTAAAACGAGCTCGATACAGTCGTTAGCCAGAATCTTTTGCGAGATTGTGTCGATTTGCGACTGGTTGATTTGGCCTAAGAGAACGTACTTGCGAGCGGTTCTTACGTTATCGACCTTAACTCCCATATCCGCTATCGCAGTGGTAACAGACTGGGCAACGGGGTCGGTGACGCCGCTTTTGAGATGCACTTCTATTAAAGTGGCCTTGGCTAATCCCGCGGGGGCTTTGCTTCTGCCGATATAATATTCTTCGCAGACGGGGTCGGTAAGAAGCTCTTTCGCTATGCGCTCGGCGAACTTTTTATCAAAGTCCGCTTCAATCAAAAACACCTTCGCCGATTGAACAGCTTCGACCGATTTTATTCCCAACTCACGAATATCTTCAAAAACGCCCGCTCCGTGGACATCAACACTGCCCTGAGTGTTGAAGACCTCAATACGCCATTGCTTCACGGCAAGAGTTCCTTCCTTTTGAGTTTTTGCTTGATAAGTGATGTGCGTTTATTTCTTGCTGAGTTAAGGAGCTTTTCTATTTTATCGCGCTGGCCTTTGTCAATAGCTGTCTTGAATCGTTCAAGCTCCTTTTGCAGTTTGTTAATAGAAGTGACACAGTTGCCGGTATTGGTCATAAGGATATCGACCCAGATATTCGGCGGGCCCGATGCCACTCGTGAAGTATCGACGAAACCTTTGCCGGCATACTTTAGCTGTTCATTATCGTTGGCATTTAGCAGCGCCGCGGCGGTGATGTGCGGAAGATGGCTGACATTGGCAAAGATACGGTCATGCTCGGCCGGGCTCATCGTTCGAACCCGACAGCCCATTTGCTGCCAGAACTTAACCATCGCTGCGGCGGCTTGTTTATTTGTATCTTTATTTTTAGTAACAATGCAGTCGGCCTGTTCAAATAAATCATCTCTGGCAAACTCGACGCCTCTTTGTTCCGAGCCGGCAATCGGATGTGAGCCAACGTAATGAACATTTTTGGGCAGATGCTTTTTAGCCCAGCGATGCGCAAGGACTTTTGTCGAACCGACATCGGTAACAACGGCACCGGGTGAAAGAGCGTCAGCAATGTCACTGAAGATATGCTCAAAAGTGTGTATAGGCGTAGCCAGGATTACGATGTCGGAACCAAGTACGCTCCTCTTTAGGTCATCAACAATTTCACCGGCTACCGCAATATCTCGAGCTTTTTTACGTGTGCTGGAACGGTGTGTATAGCCAATTACTTTGACAGAAGAAAAACACCGCAAGATGGTCAGGCCAATCGAGCCTCCCAGCAGCCCCAGGCCTATCACTGTTATTTGGCGTAAGTCCTTCATAGTCAATACCTTACAAGTGATAATGCAAGAGTTTAACCGTGTTAAAAGGTATATCAACGGGC
>CAZNXD010000135.1:0-5242 GCA_964576935.1 uncultured Pirellulales bacterium
GGACAATGTAGCCCCGACCCAATGATGGGTTTTCATCTTTGCCATCGAGACAATCATATCTGCCGCCAGCACAGGCTTGGGTATGGCAAATCTTTTCAAGAGACTATATTTGCCGAGATTTTTCACAAATGTTACTTCAGCCATATTCAAGTCGATAAAAGGCACCTTATCATCGTTAAGAATATCCACGTACTTTGCCTCTTCCAATATCAGGTAAGAATCCCTTCTATGTCCAGACCCTTCGGCAACCAGAACCGACCCGGCTCCAAGATGTTTAAAAGCTTCAATGGCAGCCCTGACAACAAGCGGGTGTGTATTTATGTGGCCGACACCGAGGTGTGGCTCCACAAGATTCGGTTTAAGCAGGATATTTTTACCCTGGACTTGTTTGCCGGTTATACCGAGTTCTCGCAGACCGGCAAGGATATGTTCTCGCAGGTTGTCCTGATAACCTCTAACTCGAGCTATAAAAGTTGCGTTATCTGCTCTAATATGCTTGAAAATCTCGATTCCCGCAAAGACCGCCGCGGCGCCGGCTGCTGTGGTGAAAGATGCGGTTTTCAAAAATCTTCGCCGTGACATCTTACCTGAGTGGCCGCTTTGTTTTTCAGCTGTCATCTATTTCTCCGCTTCTTCTAAAACGCTTAACAGCCCAGCCTCTGCGATGTGAGCAATTAGTACCTGCGAGAGCAAATCAGTACTGTAAGAACCGTAGCGGCTCTGATTCTTAAGGCACTTTATCAATAGCTCTTCTGAATTAGTTGGCCTTAGCGACCAGGCGCCAAGGCCAAGAATGGTCCATACCAAAGATAATGGACTTTTCAACTTTGGCAATTCAGTCTTGAGATACTCAATACTGTGTGAAATCTGTTCGTATTTAACTTGGCCGGCCAAGGCATTGAGTGCATGGCCGGTACACTCCGGGATGGCTATGAGTTCGTTTCCGAAAACAGTAGTGTTGCCATAATTCCAGCCTCCGGAGGGCAGTTGCCGGTCAACCAATAGTCGTACAGCTTCACGGGTACGTTCGTTGCTCTCGTGGCCGCAAGCCCTCAGGGCAGATAAGCTAATTGAAGTTGGCACTACCCATGAGTGTGAATATTCGTTCCAGGACCAACCTTTCAGTAAAGTGTCATGCCCAATAATTCCGTTGGCGTTGGGAAAGGTGCTACCGCTTATTGATAGCATAAAATCTACGGCTCGTTTAATTGGTTCATCGAATTGGGGTTTGTTAAACCACGCCAAGATTGCAAGCGGTGTAGGCCAATATGCCGAGTTCTCCATTTTTGACGCAACTACTCTTCCATCCTGGTCTTGCCACTGAGCCAGTCTTTGCTGGGCTTTATATACGATATCCGTTTGCCGGCCGTATGCTCGCAATGCAATTACCGCCCATGCAGTGGCATCCGGCCGGAAATCACCTCCTTTTATCGAAGTGAAACCTCCTTCAGGCAGTGCCATGCTTTCAATTTCTGTAATGCTTGCGGCTAATTCCGCTGGCTGAACTTTCATGTTTTTAAACCCTTGCTCGGTAGTCTTCGCTATCAGCAAAGCGTATGGGTGTTTGGCTTTAAAAGCCCTGTCGTACTGAATTTTACTGCTGGGTCGGTCGAATAATAGTAATATCGTCCTTTTATGTGTAATGGCTCGCAAAAAATGTTTTTGAATTTGCCCGTTGTTTGATTAAAATGCCCTCTGCGTGGTGTGTTTTTTGTTTTCTCAGGGGACGTGGTGTAACGGGAGCACATCGCGGTCGCATCGCGAAAATGAGGGTTCGATTCCCTTCGTCTCCATTCGACCCGCTGCGCTCGCTCATGGCGGGCCATTCAATGTAGATTGGGATGTAGCAGCGAGTCGAATGTCCTCCGGCACTATAAACCCACCAACAAAGTTCTTCTGCTGTCGTATATAATTAGAAAAGGTAAATAGTTTTTGTGACGGTTAAAATTATGAGATGCATATTTCCAATCATTTTGGTGGCGCTGATAAGTGGTTGTGCGAAAGAGCCTTATCGCGACCCATATGTAGCGGCCATAAACGACTATATGGCCGATTTAAGTTCAGCCGATTATCGTAGCACCAATGACCTGAAGCCTCCGCCGGAACCCACTTATCTGCATTGCCCTACAGAGCCTGAACCTTTGCCGGGATATGGTCACGGTGGCAGTGAATTTAGCCACCTTAGTTCGAGCGGGTCAGTTTCACCGCAGAGGTTATCGACCCGCTCAACGGCACAATGCGAGCAGATTAACAAAGAGAGGAAACGGGCCTACGAGGCTGCTCTTGACAAATATCGCGGTGTTGTCTCAGATGCCTACAGGTGATTTTGCTCACAAAAGACGGCTTTTGCCGAATTGGGGCTGGCGCAGGTAGAGCGGCTGCAATGTAAATGGGTCAGCAAATTCACCCCTGCAAGCCTTAGACCAGCCGAGCGTGTGAACTTTTGACGCCTTCGGCCACCAGTACTGCTCATCAAGAAACTCAACACCTTCAGTTTTAAACTTATCCTGGTAATAGACCAGTCCTTCACCTAAAAGCCAAATAGGCTTCTCAGTATCAACGCTTTTTTCGATGAATTCAGCCGCGGTCATAAGGCAATCGTCTAAGGTCTTTTCATACTGCATAATTCCTTCGGCTGTTTTTTTTAGCTCATATGTAGCTGCAAAGAATTGTCCTCTTTTAGCATCCAGGATTGTGCCGATACGTTCGTATTGCGAGGCATTTGTTATATTGGATGCTATAACGTCCAAAGTATCCACGGCGATGATTCGGCAGTTGTTAGCCAGGTGCATTGTCTTTGCGAACGTCACCGCAATTCGCAGACCTGTAAAGCTGCCCGGCCCGACGGATATGTAAACCTGCTCGATTTGGCTGGATTTCTTCCCGAAATTTGCCAATGAATCCTTAATAGTTCCAAGAAGCTCGGCGCTGTGCCGCATTGCGCCTGAGAAAGCGACTTCTTCGAGAACTCGGCCGCCCTCGGCAATAGCTATCGAGCCGTATCTGCCGGATGTCTCAACCGCGACAATTAGCGGATTTGCACTGTTGTTTTTGTTCATTGTTTTTAACCTGTTTGCCGATGATAATATAGGACTATTTGATAGTATCTGTTTGCGCATTATAAATCAAACCTTAAGTTAGGGTTATACAAGGAGGTACAAAATTGGCCGGTTCATCTTTCAGCAGCCAGCGGGGCGGAGGAGCCAGGGCGTTCATGCTTCTGACCGTGGCATTGTCGGTAGCGAGTATTTCTGTTGTTGTCCATGCAGACGTCGAGCAGCTCGACAAGAATAAGATAATCAGCCAAGTCGCTGAGAATTGGATTAGCGTTGCCCAAAAGCAGCATGAAAAGTCCATGTACGTCCAGGCCCAGAAGTCGCTAATGCGGGCCCGGCAGTATTACCAATACCTTAGCCCGAAGCAAAAGGACAGCATCGACGAACTAATCGACAAGACACACAACGCCATGCTGGAGAAAAAACAGCAGCTTGAACAGATAGACATTGCCGATGAGTTGGCCCGCCGGGGACAACTGCTTGAAGCCAAAGCGCATTTGGGGCAGCTTGGTAAAAGTAGACTGCTTAATGATGCTGAAAAGCAAAAAGTGACGACAAACCTTAGGCGTATTGATGCGCAGCTTGATATGCGCAAGCAGCGAATGAAGGAATTGTTCGAGCTAAGCCGGAAACACTACATCTCCGGTGAGCTAAACAAAGCGCGTGAAGGATTTACAGAAGTTGCTGCAAGCGGTTTATACGTCCCCTCGAAAGGAATGACTGCCGAACAATATCTGCAGCAGATAAACGAATTTGGTATGGCCGAATTATCGCCTGTTGTTAAAGCCGCTGAATCTGAACCAAAATCAAAATCATTATTGTGGTTTTGGGATAAAGACAAAGATAAGGAATTGAAGGAACCAGACAAAACGAAACTTGTCGATATTGCCGAGCCGGTTACTGCGCCTGAGTCGAAATTGAATGATGTTTCCGAGCTACAGGCAAATAAGTATCAGCCGGCCCAGCCGCCAACTGCTGCAGGAGTTTCCAGCAAAAGCAACATCAAGCATAGTTACGTCAAGGCGGTTGTTCACGACGCCCAGATGAAAGTTGCGAGACATCTTGGCAAAGGTGAATTTGGTCAGGCAAAAATTGTAGTTGAGAATGCCAGGATTGCTGTTGAAAGGTATCGCAGCGATATCAGCCCGGAGCTTTTCAGGCAATTGGCAGCCGAACTTGATGGACTCTCGAGAATGATATTGCGCCAGCAGGGCGAATGGCCTTATTGAGAAGTCTCTGCCGGGTTGCCGGGCCCATATTTTTGTCGTTGAGACCGGGATTGGTGCTCGATGAGTTGACTTACCCGAATCCCCTTAGCCGACCCGAAAATATAAGCTGTTTTTCTGCCGTTAATTTTGCACAAATCACTGTTTTTACACATCTTATGCTCCCTGCAACCGTCGGTAAGCTCTGGTTAATTGCGATAATATAGGACTGCGGCTCTAATGCCGTATTTGTCACTTTTTAGACGTCTTTTTTTGCTTGCAAAAGATGCCATTTCTTTATAAAATCATACTCGCCGAATGGCATTTCTTAATTGTGGGTGGTTTTTCGGTTTTGGTGGGTGAAATCTAATTTTTGTGCTTTTTCTGTTTCTCTTTTTTTAGGAGGGCGGTGCTTTGAAAGTACTACGCTATGTACGTAAATCGTTCGGCGCCAAAGGTCTTTTGGTGACAGTTCTGTTATTGCTGTTTACCGGTATCCTTGTGGTGCCCGTTGCCCGGGCTCAGGACGGCCAGGCGGAAAGACAAAAAATTGTCCAACAGGTTGCTGAGAGATGGATCCAAGTCGGCCTGGAACAGTATGAGCGTGGTCTCTACAAGGCTTCGGAACAGTCTTTCCTTCGCGCGAAAGACTACGAGGGCTATTTGCCGGCTGACCAGCGCCAGAGGTTGGGTGAGCTGCTCCAAAATGCTCATACAGCAGTTGTGGAGGTTCAGCGCATTGAAGGTGACATCCAGGCTGCCAATGCTCTATTGGCACAGGGCCGAAACGCTGAAGCAAGAGCCATTTTGGAAACCCTCAAAAGCAGTCAGTTCCTCAGCGAACAGCAGCGAAAAGTCGTTGAACAAACACTGGCTCAGACCGCTGTTGGTATGGGACCTCAGCAGGTTGCGATGGCGCAGCTCTACAACCAGAGTGTTGATTACTACAACGCCGGTAATCTTGAGAGAGCTCGCGAAGGA
>CAZNXD010000136.1:0-5193 GCA_964576935.1 uncultured Pirellulales bacterium
CTATAGGAACGCCATTGGATTCAACCGCCACATAACCTGAAAAGGTCGGGTTCGCATCGGTCCCAACGTTTCTGTAAAAGAAAAGTCGGCCGTTAGTATCGCCTGCGAGAAGGTCCTTCTTGCCGTCGTCATCCACATCGAAAACCACAGGGCTCGAACGATTGGAAGGTACGTCTAAGTCCGAACCGTTGTCTTGCGCATAGGTTTGGGCCAGAAAATTCGGTTCGGTATCGGTCCCCTCGTTGATAAAAAGATGGACCTTGCCGTCATAAGCTCCAATAACAAGGTCTTTCTTGCCGTCGCTATTCCAATCGGCGACCGTGGAGGTAGCTCGACTACCCACACCGATATTAGCTTTCAAGCCGATCGGGCCTACCTGGAGCAATGTCCCGCCGTCGAAGCACGGGTCGTTGTCGTTATTGACGTTCAGGAAAATTTTGACGGTGCCGTTGGAATGCCCCGCGAGCAGGTCCTTGCGAGCATCAGCATCCCAGTAAACCATCCGAGGAAAGCACCCCAAGCAGCCGCCTAAGGGGTTACAATAAAGATCGGCTCCATCGGACTGGGCACGGAAGTAATCCGAAAAATTCGGCTCTGCCTCCGTTCCGTTGTTCAGGTATACGCGAACATAGCCGCTGCCCGTACCGATGACCAGGTCCATCAGGTTATCGTTGTCCCAATCCACGAAGGTCGGCACAGAGTACGTACCCACGTCAATGTCGACACCGCCGGCCTGAACAAACTCTTCAGGCCCAAGATTGAGCGGGTCGGCACCAAATACCTCCATCGGTATTACCAATCCGGAGACTATCACAAACACCAGCAATACAAGCTTTATCTTCCACATGGGGGTGCTCCTAAAAAAAACCCTTCTCCTAAAGTGATGTCATATTATATCTAAACAGGACAAAAATGTAAAGAAAATTTCGTTTACAGAGCCATTATAGGATATATCCCCAACAAAAATCGGCCATTGCGGTTCTGCCATAAATCTTTATTTAAAACCCTCTTAGGGACACAAACAGCCGGCCTGCGGACACAACAGGATTGAGTTTACGGATTCCGGGAGTTCCGGCAATTCACTGTAGGATTGCACCGCTTATAAAAACATGAGCAGGCTTATGGCCATGACGGCCATCCCGGACACCAATCCATAGGCTGCCATGTGATGCTCGCCATATTCCTGCGCGGCGGGCAACAGCTCGTCAAGCGAGATGAAAACCATCACGCCGGCTACCGAAGCAAAGAGTATGCCGAATACAATGTCGTTAAAGAATGAAAACAGAAGAACGTATCCGATTAAGGCCCCTACTGGTTCGGCTAATCCTGAAAGGAATGAATAAAAGAACGCTTTTTTTCTGCTGCCGGTCGCATAATATAAAGGAACCGAGACAGCTACTCCTTCGGGGATATTGTGTATTGCGATAGCGACAGCGATTGGGATGCCGATTTTAAGGTCTTTCAGGGCGCTCGCAAATGTTGCCAGTCCTTCCGGAAAATTATGGATGGCGATAGCAAGGGCGGCAAAAAGCCCCATGCGATACAGCTTGCTGAATTTACGCGCCTGGTCGGTATCACCCATTTCTTCTACTTTATGAACTTCGTGTGGGTTTTCAAATGAGGGCACGAGTTTGTCTATCATAGCGGTAAGTAGAATCCCTCCGAAAAAAGCCAGGACGGTTACCCAAACGCCGCCGGCATTGCCCAGTTCGGCGGTGAGGCATTGTCTGGCCTTGGCGAATATCTCGACAAACGAAACATATATCATCACGCCAGCCGAAAAACCCAGCGAAATACAGAGCAGTTTCGTATTGGTGCGTTTGGCAAAAAACGCCAACGCACTACCAATGCCCGTTGACAGGCCGGCAAACAAGGTAAGTCCAAATGCTATCAGGACACGTTGCGATTCCATAACTTCCTAACCTTCACTTCGGCAAGGACAGCTCAAATCCCTTAACTTAATATGGTATATGGAATTATCTGTCTTAACAAATCAATTCCTGCTTAATTCGTTCGATTTTACGCTCAAAATCGGTTTTTTACAGTCGACAGTTGAAAAAACAACTTTTTTAGAAATTTTCCTTGAACAATAGGAATTATTCTTATATAGTATTAGTTTGGAAATGTGAAGTCAAGTTATTTGAGCAGAAATTCGATGTTGAAGAAAAATAAAGCAGATTCAATAACCATATTCCGCGACAAGTGTAAGCAACACAATCTCAGCATGACGCCACAGCGGATGGCGATATATGAGAAATTAATCGGCTCGAAGAACCATCCCTGTTCGGAAGAAATTTACGATAAAGTCAGAGGCGTATTCCCCGACATTTCTCTTGATACCGTATATAGAACGCTCTCGACCTTTGCCGAAATCGGCGTTGTCGATATAGTTGAAGGATACGGCGAGGCAAAACGTTACGACCCGGACGTAAGTTGTCATCATCATTTCAGATGCCGCCAATGCAATAATATAGTGGACTTTCATAACGATAGTTATGATAATCTTGAGATTCCAAAGGAATTTCGGAAAAATTTCAAAGTAACGAACTTAAGAATTGTCCTGGAAGGTACATGCGGTAAATGTGCCAAAAGGCGATGATATATTTTTTTGAAAGATTTTAAGAATAATTACTATATCGTAAGAAATACGAAAGGAGATGACAAAATGGCAAGAGTAGCAAGAGAAATGGTAGAAAAAGCCGGAATTAATGTAGACGAGTTGTTAAAGTTACTGGTTACCAACGCGGCAGCGGAATTGACCACTTTTTACTACTACACAATTCTTCGGGTCAACCTGATAGGCCTGGAAGGAGAGGGTATCAAGGAGATTGCCGAGACCGCCAGAATCGAGGACCGCAATCACTTTGAAGCTCTTGTTCCCCGCATCTATGAACTTGGCGGGGAACTGCCGGCCGACATGAAGGTTTTCCATGATATGTCCGCCTGTCCGCCGGCATCTTTGCCGAAGGACCCGACCGACACCAAGGCAATGTTGACGGTCTTAGTCAACGCAGAAAGATGTGCCGTACGCGGCTACACCAAAATCTGCAACCTTACCGCGGGCAAAGACCACCGCACCTATGCTCTGGCACAGGCAATTCTCAACGAAGAGATTGAACATGAATCCTGGTTCTCAGAGTTTCTTGGTGAGGGTCCCTCCGGCCACTTTTTGCGCAGGGGCGAGACCTCTCCGTTTGTGGCAAGCTTTATGAGGTAGGTAAAAACATCGAAACAGGAGACCTCTTAAATTTGTAGAGGTCTCCTTGTTTCTTTACATTTGTTGGTATAGCCCGAAAAGTTGACATTGGCCCTGAGAGGCCGGAAAAATCTGAAAGGAGATTTATTATGGCCGGCAAAAAAATAGAAGCGGAAGTTGCAGAGGCTTTCGGCAGAACATTTGTAAAAGGCAACATACCGGAAATCCACCCCGTACGCTGTTTAGGCTGCTCACATTGTGCGGTTCTGTGCAAAAAACTCGGCCCCAATGTACTGGAGGTTAAAGATGGAACAGCAAAAGTGGTCAGACCTCAAAATTGTATCGGCGACGGGGCCTGCATGCTGGCCTGCCCAACTAAGGCCATTTTTCTTATGAGTAAGTATGAACCTTCCTCGCCCCCGTCCGCGATATAATTCGGGTCAGAGGCCAGACAGGGGGAGTTTGCCGTTCTGCCCACGAGGGTTGTCCTCAAACCATTTCAGGACATCTGAAAAAACGCCTTGACATTATCAGCATAAAAGTTACAAATACCGCGCGGCTTTGCCGGGTGCCGACTACAAAGCCGCCCTATCTATCGCGTGTGCTTTTTGCAAGGAGATTCCCTATGGGAGTATTGAACAAATTTTTTGCCCCCTCACCTTTCAAGCCGCTTCACGAACATTCCTGTAAAGTGCACGAATGTGTGAAGTTGTTACGGCCTTTAACTGATGCACTGCTTGCTGAGGATTATGACAAGATTGAAGAACTTCACAATCTAATGTCAAAGACCGAGCATGAGGCGGACCAGCTTAAAACCGACCTGCGCGACCAGCTTAGCGGAATGTATTTCTTATCTGTCGGCAGAAGCGAGCTGAGCCGGTTCCTGGCCTATCAGGACGACGTAGCCGACGCAGCAGAAGATTTCGCTGTAGTGCTGCTGCTTCGCAAAACTAAGATGCCGCAGGAACTAAAGGCTGATTTTACGGCTCTCGTTGACCAGGTGATAAACGTGAGCGAACATCTGATGAACCTGGCTGAAAAGCTCTCAACATTAGCCGAAGCCGCCTTCACCGGCGAGGAAGCCAAAGAAATGCTTCAGGAAATAACCAGGATAGGCGAGGAAGAATGGCAGGCAGACCGTCTCGAAAGAAAGTTCGCGCAGCATTTCTACAGTATGGAAAAACAGCTTGACCCGGTCACCATTATGTTCCTGGACAAGTACTGTAAGACTCTCAGTCAAGTCTCAAACAACGCCGAGAAAACAGCAAAGTACCTTCGCATAATCATTCGTAAGAGATAGCCAGACACGGAGGCAGGACTGCCCTATGGAGATTCTCGTCGTTGTGGCAATAATCATCGCCGCGTACATGGCCTGGAATATCGGCGCCAATGACGTTGCGAATTCAATGGCCGACGCAGTCGGCTCGAAGGCTTTAACAATTTTCTGGGCTATTGTACTTGCCGCCATTTGCAATTTTGCCGGCGCGGTTCTCGTCGGCGGGCATGTTACCGATACCGTTCGCAAAGGGATAATTGAGACAAGCGCTTTCGAGCAAGACCCTCGCATTTTAGCTTATGGAATGGTCTGCGCGATGCTGGCGGCGGCACTCTGGTTAAATGGTGCTTCTTTCCTTGGAATGCCGGTTTCCACTACACATTCGATAGTCGGAGCAGTCGTCGGTTTTGGAATACTGCAGGCGGGCTTCGGTAATATTCACTGGGACAAACTCGGCCAAATTGTGGCAAGCTGGTTCATTTCTCCGCTGGCCGGCGGGGTCATAGCTTTTTACATATTTAAGCTGATTTCGCGATACGTGCTTTCAGTTGACCACCCTGCTGTTGCTGCGCGCAAAGCAGTGCCTGTTTGTACTTTCTTCATTTTTACAATCCTCATTTTGGCAATAATCTACAAAGGACTTAAGAACCTCCATCTAAACCTCAAGGGAGTCCAGGCCATCGGCCTGAGTATTGCAGGCGGGCTTGTCGCAGCAGTTATT
>CAZNXD010000137.1:0-1268 GCA_964576935.1 uncultured Pirellulales bacterium
ATAAGGCAACCGCGGATTGCGAGGATTTTTACGGATTAAATTTTAGACGCAGATTTCGCAGAGATTTTGTTATCAGACACGGATTAACACTGATTGACACTGTTTTTAGAGATATTCACTAACGACCAACAGCTAACGACTAATTGGAACCACGGATTACGCGGATTACACGGATTCAGCTTTGACGTGGTTGTCTTCGACAACCTTTGTGCTTTCGCAATTAAGGTTCTCTGAAAGCAAGCTTTCTCGAACCTTTCTAGCTCAATCACTGTTGCTGCGCAACTTTCATCAAAGCAAAGATTCTCTTTACTGAGGTATCATCTCGTAGCGAGCTTTGACGGCCTTTGTGTTCTTCGTCTCAAAATCTTCCGCAAGCAAGCTTGCTCAGATTTCTCGACTCGAACACGGCTGCTTTGCCCCGCACCAAATCTTAGAGCATTTCGTGCGGGACAGGCAGCCATGTGTCAAAGTGGAACTAGATACTTGAGACTAGATGGCAGATTAACACGGATTTGTTTTTCTTGCTTTTACTATAATTATCGCACCAAAGGGGAGCAATAAACGATACAAAGCCTTGCTTCTTAAAGTGTTTGGCAATAGGATATGAAGATATGGAAAAGGAAAAAGTCGGGCGAATTGGTAATTATTAAGGTACGAAACCATGAACAAAAAGCAGTTAATAACTATGTGGTTAGGAATTGTTCTGGCCAGTTTAGTTTGGTGTGAAGGTACTAAACATGAGCAGAAGATGTACATTCCAATTATCATTGTTGCAACGATAGGATTAATTATAAGTTTCAGCAATAAAAGCCGTAAGGAGCGAGTTATCGAAAAAATTCGCGAAGACATGAAAAATAAGGAAATAGTGAAAAAATGAAATTGAGCAGTGGTTGTGATGGTAAGGAATTGGGCATAAGGGGATGTAAAACATGTATATCGCAAATTTTGTACCCTTCGATTATGCCAAGAGCATAATTACAATAGAAAACAGAAACAGCACTTTAGCCTTGAGAAGCCTCCGCAGTTGCCAAATATTGGAGGAAACGGAAGGAGACACAACTATCGGAGACAGCCAAGAGTGTCGTATTAACTATATAGATAAAAATGGAAGAGAAAGCTATTTCGAGACGGGTGGGACTATAATGGCGAGCTGTTGGACCAAGATAAAAAATGGTTACGTGTCCGATGAAGAGTGGATGAAACTTTATGAAAAGGGTGGCAAGAAACACTTTGCGCAACCGGATGGTATTGTAATTGTTTCTACAGTT
>CAZNXD010000137.1:1278-5145 GCA_964576935.1 uncultured Pirellulales bacterium
CCAAAGTAAAGGATTTTTTTGAGAAGAACATGGAGTCTTTCTTTTTGAAAAAACCATTGTTATTTGAAGACGGAGAAGTAGATTATTCAGCCGAAAAATTTGAATCGCTCAGTGTTGATGGTAAAATTGCATATGCGCCATTTGTAAAAAGGGAACACTATTATTACCAAGAAGAGTACAGGTTTGTGTTTCTTTTACCTGAAAGGTGCCAAATGGAAAAGGTTGCATATTATATTGAACATCCCGAAGATTATATAAATAAAATTCAGTTTGGGCCTAAAATGGGATATTGTAAGATAAAAACATTGTTGGATCAGACATTTGGTGTTTTTGTGCAGTTGCTTCCTAGTTTCGATGAGCTACAAAAATCCATTCGCGAAGTTAATGAAAAACTAAGAACAGAAAAATTTTCCTGCCCGCTAAAACAAAATCCGTGTAAATCTGCATTAATCTGTCACTCCAATCGTAACGCATGTCGAAATGGATTCCTGCTTTCGCAGGAATGACAAAAAAATAAGTCGCCGTTCCGGCGACTGCTAAACATAAACAAACACCCCCGTCGCGAGCAACGTATTGCGTTCTGCGCAAGCGCGTATCGCGTAACCCCCTGCAGTGCAGGGGGCTAAAAACCCCCGAATAAATTCGGGGGCATAAACCTAAACATCATTTGGGAAATTGAGGCAGGCGAATTGATCCTCCTTCGTTGAAACTACGGCGGGACAAGCACGAATGAATATTAAGTTATTCAACGTCCAGAGACAGTCTCTCGAATCAGTTCGGTGTCGGGGTCTTGGGAGGTGAAGAGTTTGAACTGAGCGGCGGCCTGGTTTATGAACATGTCGAGGCCGCTGATGGTTTTGGAGCGGTGTTTTTTGGCGTCTTTGAGGAGCTTTGTAAGCGGGGGATTGTAGACGGTATCGAATACGGCCATGCCTTTTTTGAGGTATTCGGTGGGCAGGGGAGTCGTATCGACGTTGGGGTACATGCCGAGACTGGTGCAGTTGACGAGGAGTTTGGCGTTGAGGTTCTTCAATTCGTCGAGCGGGGCGAATTGGCAGTTGAATTCGACGGCGAGTCTTTCAGCTTTTTTGACGGTGCGGTTGTAGATGACAACGTTAGCTCCGGCGGTTGTCAGGCCTGCTACGACGGCACGGGCGACACCGCCTGCACCTATGACGGCGGCGTCGACGCCTCGGAGTCTTTTTATGCCGGCGTGGATAATCGCGTCGGTCGCGCCTTTGTAATCGGTATTGTAAACTTTGGTATTATCGTCGGGGCCGAGCAGCAGAGTATTGGCAGCGCCGATTATCTCGGCGAGCGGTTCGATGTAGCCTCGCCTTTGCGCGACGAAATCGAGGGCGTTCTGCTTGTGCGGGATGGTGATACTGAAGCCCTTGAAGCCGAGCCATCGGCGACCAATGATACAGTAAAGAAAATCATAAAATTCGTCTTTGCCGCCTGCAAGTAAGATCGGTAGATAGAGGCAATTCAAGTCGGCGGCGGCGAAACAGGCGTTGTGAACGAGCGGGCTTAGTGAATGTTCTATTGGGTCACCTATGACGCCGAAAAGTTGAGTGTCTTCGTCGATTGAATCGTAGCGGTAAAGGTCTTTGAATTGTTCGATAGTGAGCTGGCCGGGCGCGGTTGCGGTTTGTCTTTCGGCGGATGCGAAGGTGAGGAAGGAGCCGAGCTTTTTTGCGAGAATTCTTGTGATGAGACCGGCGCGGCCCATGCAGAAGATAATCGCCTTGTCATGGGTGCGGGAAAGTAAATCCAGAGCATCGAAACAATCGTTGATGTGATTGGCGGTGTAGACGAGCTTTGGGATGGCTGCAGGATAGGTGGCGAGAATGTGGCGATACATTCCGCCGACGTCGTCGAAGGGGCCTTTGAAGTTGTGGGCCGAGAGAATCAGCCTTGTTCTTCTTGCCCGGGACAGTGCGAGTCGAATCTTTTCCTGATTGTTGATGTCACGGAAGCTTTCATATTCGAAGTCGATAAATTCGACGTTGGCTTTTATCGCGGCGGTCAATATCTCGATGCGCAATTTATCGGGGTAGGCTATGGAGCCGCCCTGGGCTTTGCTTCGGCAGGTGACGATGAGCGGCAGGGGCTTTTCGGACTCGGCCTTTGCGGCGGTGATGAGTTTTTCGGCTAATTCGGCGGTGAGGGAATCGAGGTAGTCGGTGCGCAGCTCGAGCAGCTCGGCGCCTCGCAAGAGGGCGACGCGGATTTGCCGAAGCGCTTCTTTGAAATCTTTAGCTGCTATTGGAACGGTTAAGTAAGTCATAATTTAGTCGATAGTCGTTAGTAGTTTGTCGTTAGTGTTTCAATTTATAAAGATATACCTTCAAAACGGATTTTTTACAAGTGGAAAGTTCATAAGAACACAGGACACAGGACACAGGACACAGAATACAGGATGCAGAAGGCGCTGGGTTCGTAGAATTTAAATCCTGTTCGGGCGCAAAATTGAACAGTTAATTTGTGAGTGGTTAATTGGTTAATTGAGACTTTATACCTAAGACGCCGGGTGTTAACCGCTATTTGCGTTTTGATAAAATCAAGAGTGGAATTGGCAGAAAAATTGGGTATTATGGTTTAATAACTCGGCCACGAATTAACACAAATGAACACGAATTTATTGAGACACGGATTAACACTGATTGACACTGTTTTTAGAGATATTCACTAACGACCAACAGCTAACGACTAATTGGAACCACAGATTACACAGATTTAGCTTTGACACGGTCGTCTTCGACGGCCTTTGTGTTCTTCGTCTCAAAATCTTCCGCAAGCAAGCTTGCTCAGATTTCTCGACTCGGCCACGGCTGCTTTGCAGCCAAGTGTCAAAGCTGAGAAATCAAAAATTTAACCACAGATTTGTTGTTAAGGGGCAAAGGGACAAAGGCGCATAGGCACAGAGGAATAGTAAATATCAAAAATTAATCCGTCTTCGCTGCGCTTCGCCGCGACAAGAATGCAATCCGCCTACGCTCAAGCTACGGCGGACAAGAATTACAAAGTAGAAATCAAAAAGATAGTGACTGGGATTAAGATTTCCGGGAACCATCCGAAATGTCTACTTATACTGCCAGCATTCCAAAACAGTCTTAGCTTTGATTATAGAAGTTTCGTTGCATCCGTATAAATTTCTAAAAACCAAATCAAGGAATCCAGGTACTGTATCAATTCTGTTTAAACCCACAAGAAAAGCCGCTCTTTTTTTCTTCTTATAATAATTTAAGCCCCACCATTCCGGAATATTCACCCCATTTTCAGGCAGAATCTCTTTGGGCGGTTTTTTGTAAGGGTAATAAAATGTTACAAGAATATCTCCTCGATAAGGACGGACTTCAGCCCAGCCTTTGTGAGTTTTTTGTGTAAATAACATTTTATCACGATCACCCAATTTAGGAAAATATGCCATCATCTCGTTAAACACATCAATCATATCCGGGAAATCAGCAGTACCACTTTTAATCCGCTTAGGAATTAGTTTTAGCAAATAATTAGATATCTTTTGCCATGTTTTCATAATGCTGTTGGGAATATAAAAACAATTATATTTATTAATGAATTAAGTTACTGAGTATTCTCTTATAATTGTCGGGAAAAACAAGGTGTTTTTTGACTTGGTATTAATAAACTCCCGTCGTGAGCAACGGGGCCAAACCCGTTAAGATGCGGTTTTTTTGTTGTTTTTGGTAATCTGTGGGTTAGATTGGCACGAAAGACATATAGGTCAATATTGGAGGTTTGACAATGATTGGTAAAGAGATACGGATAGAGAGAATCATCAACCGCAATACGGGCAGGTGTGTGATTGTACCGATGGACCACGGCGTAACGGTCGGGCCGATA
>CAZNXD010000138.1:0-5122 GCA_964576935.1 uncultured Pirellulales bacterium
GCAGAGCAAATTTGGTTCGAGGCCGAAGGCCGGAATCCGACCGTTGGCTTTTTGCAGCTATTGTTCCAGCCAGCTACCCGCGAGTAAGGCAAAGTCTATAAAATCAACATCATCCTGCCCGTTCAAATCACCGCTGGTGTATGGACAAACAGGAACAACTAACCAGTAGCTCGTTAGTATATTCAAATCTTCCAAATCCACGGCACCGTCGGCATTAATATCTGCCGAGCCAAGCTGCGAATCCAAAATATTCACAAGCAGCTCATTGGCATCTGCGCAGGTTACTTCGCCGTCACTTGTCAAATCATACATCTGCTTTTCTTCCGGGTCGCTGATACCTATCTTGCCCAGCAGCATCGTCATATCATCATAGTCTACATTACCGTTCTCATCGACGTCGCCGCGGGCAAAAATTACAAGACCATGCTCCTCAATCCAATGGTATCCAACTGCATTTACTTCTTCATATACCATTTGGCCGGTATCCAAATCGTAAACGTATAAGTCCGATGTATACTCTGTGGCATAGGAATCAATGTCGAATATATACACCTGATTTTCACCTTTGTCATAGGCGACAAAACGACCCTCTGTCACGTTTACATCATCGTCGAGCGTGGGGCTTATAAAGTCGTTATGGCCATCTTCATTCCAGTCGCCGCCCCAGGGGCCAAAATCGACCCTGTCGTTGACATCGTAACTATTAACTGTCCTGAGAATGTACTTCGGTTCACTCTGCGGTGTATCGAAGTATCCGGTTTCTCCTATTATTAAGTTACCTGCAGAGTCGACAAGGATTGTATCAGCCCTTCCGTCGTCGGTATTTGCGTCATAAATAGGGTCGTCACTCAGCGCAAAATAGTCCGGGTAATTCGGCCCATCACCAATATTGAACCTTCTGAATACGTTATTGGCATCACCTGTCCAGTTATTGATATTATAAAAGGCAATGTCGTCGCCACCGCCATCGGACTCCTGAATCCATATGCCTTCGACTTCGGTTATGGGGTCTTTGTAGTACTGCATATCCTCCGGCTCGCTCGTGCCCACGGGCAGCCCGTTAAAATCAAAATCCATGTGCAGAAGCCCCAGGTCATTGGAACTCCATATCTGGGTGGGCTGCCATTGGTTGGCATCGCTGGTTGTCGATACCAAATTAAAAGCCCTGGCGGAATGGTTCAGGTTCGGGTCCTGGAGTGCATGGTCGCCTTTTTCTTTGTCGATGATGACCAACCTCCAGGGGCTCACAAAATCCATATCCGGGTAATAGATTTCGTTTCCGTCATTACGAGCCAGCTCGGCAATTCGTTCAATCGCGTTATCAATAAAGACGGTTCCACCAGGCCAATCGCGGTCGGGATGGTTGACATCCTCAGCGCCAAAGCCAGCACAGTTATGGTCGGGGGCGTATTTGGGGCCATACATAGTATCCATCGGCCGAAGGTTTGTCAGCCAGTCGTTCAGGATTTCTTGATAATCAATGCGATACAAATCGTAGTCGCCTTCGGTATCACAGGCCACGTCCACGTGACCCGGTGTGCCGCTATCATAAGCCAGAACATAGACCGTTCCTGTTACCGGACTTATGGCTATTGCGCTCAGGTCCTCCATATTCCCCATAAAGCTGTCTTCATAGCCCGTCCATACGCTGAACATCGGGGTTTCATTCAGAATATCATTGGTGTCGTCTCTGACGTTGGTGATGTCATAAAAGCAAACGCACTTTCTGGTTGTGCCCCAGCTACTATAAGCGTCTACTACGGCAACGACCTTTCTGGGAGCGGCGATAACCCAACAGGCAGGAAAAAAAGATGATAACAAGGCCAGTAGAACAGATTCTTTGTGATACATAAGTTGTCCTCCTTAACAACTCAAAAAGACAACGTTTTACGTCTTACTTTTTCACCTCCTTTCTTACTTCTACAGTGTCTACTGAAGATATGTTCATTATTAATTCCAAAGAATCGAAAACTGGGCGTAGTCAATAAAGTCAATCAAACCATTCATTATGAAGTCACAGCATGGATTCCAGTTCGGGCTGTTTGGGTCGCTCAGCCAGGCCGCTGTGAACAAAGACAGGTCGTTGAAATCGACAAAACCGTCGCCATCGAGGTCGCTTATTGTTTCTACAACCGAGTATTGCACTGTCTCGTTGTAGGTACCGTCAACAACCGATTGACTGTCGCTGACGACAGCTATCTCCAGAACACCAGGCCCGGGACTGTTGGTATCAAGCACTATTTGGTGTATATTTGCGCCGCCGAGCGGCTCATCTATCCCTGTATCAGAACCGATTAGAGTTCCCCCTGTCACGGATATTTGATAGTCAAGTTCATCAGCCCCGACAGGTGCCAGAGCCGGGGCAGCATTTTCAACCAGAATCTGAACAAGGACCTGCTCACCCTGCAGCACGGGGCATATAATGTTTGCATCAACCGAAACCCTCATCTTTGCCGGCAACTGATAGTCCGCGACAACCGGCAGGTGGTCACTCGCATCAGCCAAAGCTGCCAGTATAGCCGGCTCTGCTCCTGAACCTGTTGTTATTAGACCGTTTAATGTGTGGGACCCGTCATTGCCAAAGGCCCAGTAGGAATGAACCACGGCATTACAATCACCCGCGCCGGGCCCGATATAGCTAACTCCTTCTCCGTCGTAAAGCTCAGTGGAACTAAGCTGCATCTCGAAACGGTCATCCATCCCGCCGCCGGCGCCAATCGTTCCCGGACACTGAGTATGAATATCTTTATAGGCTATACCATCATGCCAGAAACCCGGCCTGTTTATCGGGTCTACCGCCTGTCCATAGCCGGTTGTTCCAGCCCACGGGGCTTGGGTCCAGCGCAGATAAAAATACGGGTTATCGACGTACACTCGGCCATAAAGAACAGTAAAGTCGTACAGGCCCATATTGGTATCTTCATTGTACATGTACATATTGTAATCGCCGGCGTAGATTACATTCGCATTCGGGTCGAGAAAATCGGACCCGAAGCTTGAATTCCACCTTATTACTATGGCTTCTTTCGCGCGTTTATATTTATCGCTTTCGCCCGTGTCGGATTTGTAGTGCGTGTTGTAGATGTAAATGTCAGCACTGCTGTCGTAGCCCAGCGGATGCACGCGATAACGGCCGCTAAATCTGCTGCTGCCGGAGTACTTGCTGAAGGCAGCCTGGTTCACATCGACAGTGGTGGTATTGAATATCATGCCGACAAAAAAAAAGTCGTTCTGGTAGGGTATGTCGAAATCGCCGTAAGCGTACACACCTGGGCCGTACAGCTCGTTGAGGTATGATACTAAAATCGCTTCGGAGCTGTGATTGTCTGACTGTTCCTGCAGGACAAGAACGTCTATAGGCCGGGCAATACCGTTGGTGGATTTGTTTCCAATCGCTTCAAATACGGTTTTGTGCTCCAGCCTGGTTCCATATGTATTATAGCTCACAATCCGCAGTGCTGCTTCGGCCGGCCACACGGCAGTCACCACAAAAGCCACAAATAAACCCCACTGCTTGGATGACCGGTGTGTAAAAGACGAAGTCATTTTTATCGTCATTTCTCACAAAAAGCAGCGGTAATACAATCCTATTCAGTTAATAATGCCTTCTTGGTCGTCCGGGTCTTGAGTTCGCGTAGCATTAACTATCTTCGAGCCCCTGGGGAAGTAGAGTTCGGTTCGTAAAGACTCCTCGACCGTCATACACTCACAGTGACCGTCGAAGAACAAGGTATTAAATTTACCACGGTGACGCCATCCATATTTTAGATTCTGCGGATTGGTGCTGAGGTCCCGATTCAATACAAATGGGTCTCCCTGCAGGGGAGTAGAAGGTCCATACAGCATGAAGTTGCCGCCGGCTATCTGCTTGGCAAAAGCGTTGAGAGTCACAGATTCAGGGCCGTTGACATATCGAGCACCGTCCATGGCAAAAACCTTCCCGGAAGGGTTTCCAATCTTGTCGATTTTCGGCGCATAGCCGCCGGGCACTCGAACGCGCGAGCAGATATAATTATCATTAACCATATTACGAGATCTGCTTTTCGGCGCGTAGCCGCTGGGCACTCGAACGCGCGAGTAGATATAATTGTCATTAACCATATTACGAGATCTGCTTGTGCTATAAACGTGGAAACCAAGCGCCGCGGAGTAACTGCTATACCGCAGTTCCTCCGGCTCCACATTACCCCATCCGGTTCTATCCGGATAGAAACCGGTATATCGCTCGCGATTCGACGGACAACTCAGCTCGGTATTGAATATCGCGGCCAGGCGAGCGTAGCGATTTCTCGGCAGATTCAGCACATCACCCATCATTGGTGATATCCAGTCCATGTTCTGCGTAGGTGAAGTAGCCGAGCCTTCGTCAGGCGCATTATTGGTGCGGGTGAGCTTTGTACCGCTGGTGTTTGGGCCGGCAAGCCAACCTTCCCATTTATTCGTATACACACCAAGAGCAATACCTATCTGACGCAAATGCCCTTGGCAAACCGCAATCCTCGCTTTTTCCCTGCTAATATTCAACGACGGCACAAGTATACCCATCAAGAGCATCAGTATCGATATCACCACCAGCAACTCGACCAGCGTAAAACCTCTCTTGCCGTGGGACGAGAATTCCTTGCTTCCTGCAAAAAAGCGGCAGGGTGTCGCTTTAAACATTGCTTTTTCCCCTCCTCTTAACCTATTTCTTCCCTATCAGCCCAATAAGCAGTTGCCCAAAAACTGCTCAATAATGATAAGCTTTTTCACAACATAAATCAATACCCAGGGTTCCCGGCGATGGACACATCGGAGGTATCATCTTGCAGATAAAGGTGTTAGCAGATGAACTTTTGGCCTTTACGGGGTTTGGTGAAGTTGGATTTTGGCGGCCCAGTCGGTGGTGGATGGGTTTTGGCCGTCGGGAAATCCCGACGGGGTCAGGATTCCTTTTTCATCCGATTGAATAACAGCACCTTGTTGCCATTGACCATTGCGGGGATTGAACCATTGGAAAAGATATAAGGTGTCGGGTTTGAAACCGCTTAGCGTGGGCAGTACCGCCTGGTTCTCGAAGTAAAGCAGAGCAAAATCTTTTTCAGCGGTGCACATCATATACGACCAGCCGTCCAGGCCTCTT
>CAZNXD010000139.1:0-5117 GCA_964576935.1 uncultured Pirellulales bacterium
TCAATAATCGCAAAAGAGCCGGTGCTGCTGTCAACTGATGTCGTTCGTATTATGAAAACACCGCCAAGCCGGCGCTACTACAAAGACCAAAACCTGCTGTTCGACTATACTTTACAAAAACAATACCCCGCCGCTCAAACCGAAAACGGCAACTATGACGTCAACGTGACTTATATATTCGAAGCCGATAAACTCACTGAGGCCCTGATTGACCAGAGATTCTTCGCCGTTATTCCAAAGCAGATATTTGTTGCGATTGTAAAGGCGTTCGGCAATGCGAAGGTTGATATCGCCAAGCGACGCATTTCAGCGACGTCCGCTGATGCGGGCGAAATACACATTCCCGACGCCAATGAAGTCTTGCAGCTTCTTGGAAAACCATATTCCCAGGATGGCCTAGTTTACACCTACAAATATCTCAGAAAATTACTACCGGAGTTTGAGCCGAACGAGCCGAACCTTTTGGACTCTGTCTTTACATTTGATGACAAGGGCAATCTCATCAAATGTAAAAGTGAATTCTTAGGGGGACCGATAGACCTCGACTTCAGCCCACTGTATAATCATAGCGAACAGCAGAAGAATGCTTCGGGCGATTTAGAATCGGTGCAACAAGAACAATAAACTTAAAAAGGCTTTCGAGCCGTTGGAAGGAATCATAATGCGAACCGCTTTTCTGATGATTTTTGCTTTCAGCATCATTATAAGCTTTGTTTCGTACTTAATCCTGCCGGATGAGGTGGCTATACATTTTGGTTTTGGCGGAAAGCCTGACTCGTGGGCAAGTAAGGAAGTTAACCTTATCGCAACAGTTGCAATTCAACTGATTGTATTTCTGGTTTGTTATATTCCACTGCGCTTTCTGGACGCGATACCCGCCAGGTACATAAATATTCCGAACAAAGATTACTGGCTCAGCCCCGAAAACCTCCCCGCCGCAAAAAACAAGCTTAACTCGTTGATGCCGCAATTCGGCATTGCCACATATCTCCTGTTCAATATGGTTCTTATACTTACGGTCGACGCTAATCTTTCCGACCCCGTGCAGCTCAAAGGGTCAATATTTCTTATCGGCCTGGCGATATATGCGGTCTTTATCGTTCTCTGGCTTATAAGATGCATTTTATCGTTTCGATTGCCCGAGTCGAGAAATAATAGTACCGATTGAAAGCATCGTTCTTTTTCTTTTACACTCTCACGCTGTTAAAGTATCATCTTTATATGCAGATTCATCGATTTTATTGCGAAAAGATAGCCAAGCCGATAACAGAAATTACCGAAACCGAAGCTCATCACATAGCCTCGGTAATGCGGCATGCAAAAGACCAGACGGTTGAGCTGTTCGACGGCAAAGGCTCTCTGGCCCAAGCCACAATTGAGTCAATCAATCCAAAAAAAGTAACCTGCCGAATCGAACAACTGCAAACAATCAAAAAACCAAACAGACCCCGAATAATCATCGCCGTAAGTATCCCAAAAGGCGAACGCTTCGATTGGATGATTAAAAAATGCACCGAACTGGGTGTCGACAGAATCACACCTGTCATATTCGAGCGAACAGTCAAACAACCTAAAAATACAAAGGCCAAAGAACGCTGGCTGCATCTGACAATCGCCGCAGCCAAGCAATGCCACAGGATATTTTTACCTGAGATTGATACGCCGCTTACATTGGCCGAGGCAATAGTAAAACTAACCGGCGACTACCCCAAAGCCGAAATACTGGCTGGCGCGGTGAATGAAAAATCAGCCGGGCTGATTGACTATGAACCAGCGGGCAATGATATGATAGCTTTCATCGGTCCTGAAGGCGGAATGAGTGAACAAGAAGAACAACTTCTAAAAGAAAACGGCGCAAAAACAGTTCGGCTGAACGAAAATATCCTTCGAATTGAAACGGCCGCGATTGCCTTTGCCTCAATTCTTGCGGCCAGGCGCGGTCTGTGATTAGTCGGGCAAGATGTCTGAATCTCTTTGCTGTTCAGGTATTCCTGTCATTTGAGGCTTTGAAGTCTTTTTTATCCATCCCTCGACCCTACTCAATCCCAGCAGTACAGCCATTGCGATAACAGTCGTACCCAGAGCCAGGCTGTAATAGCCCGCACCGCATGCCATACCAATACTGGAGACCAGCCAAATCGTTGCTGCGGTAGTCAGCCCCAAAATCCCCCCTCTGTCACGTATGATAGCCCCGGCGCCGAGAAAACCAACACCGGTTACTATCTGGGCCGCTATCCTGGTTTGTGACAGGTCATGCTCGGCACCCATTTTTCTTGAGATGATGGTAAAGACAGCTGCCCCTATGCAGATAAGAACGTTGGTTCGAAGGCCTGCTGCCTTACGTCTGTATTCACGCTCGATACCGATGACTGCGCCAAACACCGCGGCCAGTAATATCGCGAAGATGTCACCTATTGCGAAGTCCATTTGTATCCTCCCTGAATACTCATCTGATTATCGCTCGGTCAGAGTCTCTTCTACCTGCATCCCGAAGTGTCGCCCGCCCGTTTGAATATGAGCAAGCACCTTGTCACCGGGCTTTAGTTTTGTAATCGAAATCGCCTTGCCCTGCGGGTCGACTAATCTTATGGTCTCAGCATTCTGCATAACCAGACTAACGGGTCGACCCTCGGCATCTGCTTCAATCAGAATCATTGGCCGCTTTTCGATTTTATTTCTGCCAAGATAAGCTACCTGGCTCTTACCGTTTGAGCTGACCAACAGCACTTCATCGCCGGATTTCAAATCAGCGAGGTATTTTGTTTTGCCGCCCGAACTCAGCGTATAGGCGTGTACCGCGCCGGCGTTCACCCTGAAAGGCCGAGATGCAACATACGGATTATCAATCGATTCCGAATGGACAAGGAAAAATCCCGATGCCGTATTTCCAACCAGCATCCCTTCACCGAGCCCCATCTGTGTGCACGTATCAAGACAAGCCCTGTCGCCCATCCCCAATTGCTTGGTATTCGTTATCGTAGCTGTAACAAGCTCAACTTTTTCGCTTATGCCGTGAATAATATCAGCCGTCTTTTTAATCTCGCTGACGTCTTTTGAACTCAACAACACACCGTCAACACCCTTCTCGAGAATCTCAACCATCAGCTTGGCCTGCTCCGATGTCTCGACCTGCACTATGATATTACCGCCGCGACGGGCCAGCAAATTCTCAATCGGAATAATCGTCCAGTCCAGCATCCGCAGAACAACTATTTTACTCTCCGGCACAGCCGCAGCTTTATCTTCATCCGCCTTGCCTGCAACATCTATAAACTCAACGTCAACACCCGGCTTGATGTCACCTTCTTTTTCGACGGTCAAAATCTTACCGAACTCCCTTACCGTTGCGCTTTTGCCGTCAGGCAGAACTACCGCCTCTGCCCCGCTCTCCAGAGCCGATATGACAATGTCTTTTTCGTACGGAACTGCGTTGACCCAAAGTCTCTTCATAATAATTTCCAGAAAACCGCCTGTTGAGCTTTCAACCTTTCAGGTATTGTGTCGCCTGCTCGACGGTGTAATTTTCGTGCACCATCTTACTAAGAGCGCCGATTATCTTTTCCGGTCGTTCGTGCTGAAAAGCATTTCTGCCTATCGACAGACCCGCAGCCCCTGCCTTTAACGCACCTTCGACCATCCTGAATATATCTTCGTCACTGCCCATCTTTTCTCCGCCGGCGATAACCACCGGAACAGGACAGCCATCCACTACTTCCTTAAAGCTCTCGACGCTTCCGGTATAAACACACTTGACAATATCAGCGCCCAATTCCGCGCCGACTCGCGCTGCGTGCTTGGTATTCTTCAGGTCGTACTCATTTTTAATCTTTGAACCTCTCGTGTACATCATCGCCAACAGCGGAATCTGCCACTCCATACATCTTTCACCAACCTGGCCTAATTGCCGCAGCATCTCCTTGTCCGTCTCAGCGCCGAGATTGATATGGACAGAGACCGCATCAGCGCCGAGCTTTATTGCCTCTTCAACCGTACAAACAAGCTCTTTTGCGTTCGGGTCGGGACTAAGGACCGTGCTGCCGGACAAATGCACAATCAGACCGATGTCCTTGCCGGCTCCTCTGTGACCTGCTCTGACGATTCCCTTGTGCATCAAAATTGCGTTGGCCCCGCCGTTAACGACCTTAGTGACCGTCTCTTGCATATCCTCCAAACCTGCTATCGGCCCAACCGTAACGCCGTGGTCCATCGGCACAATAACGCACCTGCCGCTGTCACGGTCGATTATCCGCTCCATTCGTATCTTTTTGCCTATCATTGTCTTTACCTCCGTCGAAATCTCCAAAGCCTAACAATCTACACAAAATCCCCCCAAAGGCAAGGAAAAAACAAACCACCCCCTTTGTCATTCCTGCGAAAGCAGGAATCCAAATCGGTTAGCCCCAGCACCTGTGGCTGGGGTAATTACCTTTAGCTCTTAATTGTTTCAATGGCCTCTTCGACGCTCGCGTTTCCGTGCACCATCCTGCTCAGCGCTTCAATCATCTTTGTCGGCTTTTCATGCTGAAAGGCGTTTCGCCCAATCGAAACTCCCGCCGCCCCCGCCTTAAGCGCATCGCTGACCATCTGGAAAGTCTCTTCGTCGCTTTCGTTTTTTTCACCGCCTGCTATCACAACAGGAATATGACAGCCCTGCGTAACCTCGGTAAAACTCTCAACACTTCCCGTATAAGAGACCTTCACAATATCCGCGCCTAATTCAGCCGCAACTCGCGCTGCGTGCTTAATATTCTTCACGTCATACTCATCTTTAATTCGCGGCCCACGCGTGTACATCATCGCCAATAGCGGCATCTGCCATTCGTCGCAATGCCGTCCCACCTCACCAAGCTGCCCTAACATTTCTTTATCCGTCTCTGCGCCGAGATTGATATGTATTGAAACGCAGTCGGCCCCGATTTTCAGCGCCTCTTCGACCGTGCAAATCAGCTCCTTGGCATTGGGGTCCGGACTCATAACAGTCCCCGCCGACAGATGGATTATCAACCCGACGTCTTTACCTTCGCCCCGGTGACAAAAACGAGGCACCCCTTTATGCATCAGCACCGCATTCGCTCCCCCGGCCACCATCTTACTGACCGCCTCACGCATATCAATCA
>CAZNXD010000140.1:0-5115 GCA_964576935.1 uncultured Pirellulales bacterium
CCCAGTTGTCTTTCCAGGGCGATTTCTTTATCGGGTCCGAATCGGTATGCCCGATGACATCGACCTGCTTCGCGGCATATTTGGATTGCAGCACTGATGCGATGTGGTCAAGGTCCGACTGCGTAGCGCTCTTTAACGCGGCCTTTCCCGATGAGAATAATATCGCCGTCGGCAGCGTCACGGTAATAGTGCCGGCCTGCGGGTCAAAGTCAACGTCGTAGCCTTCGCCGAATCCGGTTGCCTCGGCCGGCGATTGGTTACGCTCGGAGATTTGACGCTGCAGGTCTTCGATTGTCTGCTGGTCCTGGGCGATTTGACCTGCAAGCTGACCTTTCTCGGAGCGCTCGCGTTCGAGCAGTCCTTTTAGGTTCTGGTGTTCGACGTTGAGCTTATTGTACTTCTTTTTCCAGTCGGTGCACCCGGAAGTGAACATCATTGCTGCCATACCGAGTAACAGAATTACATTGGTTTTGCTAAGGGCTCGCATTTTAGACCTCCTTTATTTGTCCGAAGGTTAATCCATTATCGCTGACCAATTAGAACCAGAAAATGGCCCCATGCGGCATTGTGTAAAATAATAACAGTAAAGATGCCCATTGACAAGAATGGACCGTAAGGAATTTGTCGAGTTTTTTTAAAAAACATCTGAAAAACTACCCAGGCAAGTCCGAAAAACGGCGCAACGAAAAACGCAACCGTCACTAATAGCGGCCCAATTACAGCCCCAGCCGCCCCCATCAGGTGCACATCTCCAAGCCCCATCGCTTCTTTTCCGAAAACCAGCGTACCCCATATTCGCGTCGCCCAGACGATGCTGCAGCCGACAAAATAGCCGAACACACTTCCCAGAAGTCCCGCGACAGCAGGCCTTTGTGAGAAATCGAGCCAGAATTGGCGGACCGCCTCGACATTAACGGTCAGCCAGTACGCCAATATTGAACATGCGATTATCGGTAGTAAAAAGAGCACCTCCCGCATCGCCTCAATTCGATGCTTGAATTGCGGCTCGTCCGGGCCGGTTTCTGGATGGGCGTTGCTTGCGTTTTTCGGGGGGGCGTCGGCTTCGTTTTTCGGGGGGGTGGCGTCGGCTTCGGGCTGTGGCTGGCCGGTGTCGTAACTTCTTTTTATAACCCCGGTTGCCAGCAGCAGCAGGGCTATGCCTAAACCGATTGATGCCCCTGCGGCCAGGGCGGCGGTGCCGGCCGAGGCGTAAGGTAAAAGCCTGTAGCCGCTGATTATCTTCGGGTCAATCAGCAATGGCGCTACAGCAGCGGCGATAATGCCCAAAACTGTCACGAACCAGCAGATGCTCAGAGGGATAATCCACAGCTCTAAATCTATGGCGGAGGAGGCTATTAACGCAGCGAGCAATATTATCGTAATCAGGTATATATACCAGCCGTGCTCAATAAATGGCGGGATATTCGGCCGAAGCGCCGAGCGGAAAAATAAATAATACGTAAATGTGAACGTCAGGCCCGTTATTAGCTCGATAATAAAGTATCGCGGCGAGATGCCAGCCTTGCAGTAGCGGCACTTTCGGCCAAGCATAATATATGAAATCAGCGGTATGTTGTCGTAGAAGCGGATGTGTTTTCCGCAGGCAGGGCACGCCGAAGGCGGCTTGACCAGAGATTTGTCTCTCGGCAGGCGGTAAATTACGACGTTCAGAAAGCTGCCGATGCAACAGCCAAACGCGAAACTAAAAACTACCCAAATCCAGTCAGGTATTACCATATAGCTTCCCTGCAAAAAAGACGTGCCTGATTTTACTTCAATGGGGCAAAAAAGCAACTATGGATTTTATACATTGATTACACCGATTTTTTCCTGCTGGCTAACGCTAAACGTTCAAAGGTTTGACGAAACTCCATGATTGTGGAGACAGGCCGGATTCTTCCGGATTTGAGTTGATGTATTCGGCGGCGGCCTTGAGAGTATCCGTGTCATTGATAAAAATCTTCCAGCAGCCTCGAGTCCATGGGGTGTAATTTACTTTCAGAGTGTTGGTAGCGGAGCCCTTGAGCTGGTTTACGATGTATTCAATTCTGTATTTCGAACTGAAAAGCAGTATATGTACGTGGTCGTTCATTATTGCACAGGCGGGTACAGACAGTTTCAATCTTTGAATTACCGATGCGAAGGCTGAGGCGATAGCCGGCCTTGTCCTGTCATTAATGAAATACGGTTTGCGCGGGAGACTATTCTTTGATTCGGTCCAGAACTTGTTCAATGTATTTCTTTGTGGTTGAGGTTTTTGTCTGCCGTACTTAACTTTGCCCAAAGACTTAAGTTCTTCGATATATACATCTTTAGAATATGAACCTCTTGGGTCGTTTGGTAACCACGTCCCGTAAGTAGTGAAAATAGCGTGATAAGCGATAATCATTTCTAACTCTATGATTGTTTAGCAGTAGTCGGAACGACTACTTATTTAAAAATTATAAAGACTAAGTACGGTTATTATAATAAACGATAACTTTCTGGAAACCCAAAAGTTGTCAACCTGTAAACAATAAAGTAAAGAGTCGCCGTGCCGGCGACTGCTAAACGTCCAGTGATGTGACAGAACTCTATTATTGTTTAGCGGTAGTCGGTACGACTACTTGTTTAAAAACCACAAAGCTTCTTGTCACGGATTTTTGGACGCTGATTACGCCGGTTTTCCCCTGCCGGCGACTGCTAAGCGTCCAGTGATGTGACAGAACTCTATTATTGTTTAGCAGTAGTCGGTACGACTACTTGTTTAAAAACCACAAAGCTTCTTGTCACGGATTTTTGGACGCTGATTACGCCGGTTTTCCCCTGCCGGCGACTGCTAAGCGTCCAGTGATGTGACAGAACTCTATTATTGTTTAGCAGTAGTCGGAACGACTACTTGTTTAAAAACCACAAAGCTTCTTGACACGGATTTTTAATCGCAGATTTCGCTGATTTTTTCTGCTGATTCTTATTTCATTTCCCGCATGTTTAAACTTATATCTACCGCCGATTCTTTAGAAGGGTTGCCTCATCTCGCCGCTGTCTATTTAATCTCATCGCCATGGGCGATTCCGCAATTTTGCATTTTTACTTTTGATTTTTAATCTTAATTATCATCCCAATTCCGGTCAAAGACAAGGGGAAAAAAGGATTAATGATAATTGATTAGTGATGAATGGTTAGGAGTCGGGAAAGTTCAACCTCGCGAATTCCTTATGGTATTTCTTAGCTGCCTTGTCGTATGTCTCAAATTTTTTCTACCATTTCGGTTGACAACGTGGTTATTGTTACCTCATTATCAGCAAGTTCTTCCATCAGATTGTTAAATTGATTTAAAACACTATCATTATAAATCAGAAGCTCGCCATTCTCATAACGCCATATATCTTTATTTTTCTGCAAAAGATCCAAAATGCGTAACATATTGTTTCCATGCTCAAGATTTGCATCTAAAAACTGAGCAAGAATTTGTTTTTGAGCATTATATTGTTTGGTAGCTCCCTTTATAGTATCCTTAACAAATCTTTTTTCTTCACCTAAGGCACTAAGTTTGCTTTTTAATGTATCCAACATGTTATCATGCATTTCCCTGTACGCTATTGTATTATCAATATGTTGATTAATAACACTGCGTTGGCGTGCGAATTCCTCATCACTATTTAATAGGGAATAATCAAGAATTTCCGGCGATTGTAGAGCTACGAGTGAGTCCTGCCAATTTTGCGCAACCAGAAGTGTTTCATTGACGTAAGAACTCATAATTTCGTAATATCGTTTTTTATCATCCGTACTATTTTCTGATAATCTTTCAAAACCACCTACAATCGAATTAATATACTTTTGGCGTTCAGATTCGATTTTCAAAGGATCATCAGCTTTAGATAATTCCTCTTTAAATAGGTCTTTACTTTTTTCAATGTTCCTGAGTTCTTTATTAAGCTTTACCCTGTCTCCAAAATGCCCAATAAAACCAATTATGAGAAATAACAGGATTATATTGAATGTTAAGCTTGCAATTATTTCACTTCTCCCCATAAGACGCCAAACAAACCAGGTAAATAATAATGTAACCACTAAAGCACATATCATTCGCCCGGTTAACTCTGCCATTTGGTTCAACGTCTTCTCCTGATTAGTAAAATAAAGTACAAATAAAAGTGACATGTAAATTATGGGTAATATTAAATTGGCTTTTGAAAGCCTGAATTTGTCTTTTTTTCCTTCTGACTTATCAAGCGATTCGTCAGGATTTTTTTGTTTCTCTTTTTGCTTAAAAGCACTCTTAAAAAGTGCGATACTAATCGCTGCACCTATCAATAATCCTGATAAACTACCTAAAAGCTGTGATGGATGTGATTCCCTCAATAATAAGGTTGGCAGGTAAATACAGTGAGCTAAGGCAAATAATCCCGCAATTATCCCGAAGAATATTTTGACAAATTTCATATTTCTTCTCCTGTAAGCGAAGCCGATTGTACCATATTGAAACTAAATCACAAGATTCTCCATATTTTAGCTTGTTTTGCGAAAATACTCACAACAGATAAAACGTAAGACATATCGGCAACTGCCATACTTAATCCGCAAAGTTCAACCTCGCAAATTCCTTATGATACTTTAGTGCTGCCACGTCGTATGCCCTCGCCGCCTCTTTCTCAGTATCGAAAGTCCCTAAATATATCCTCCTGCGTTCATAATTGATTTGAGCATACCACCTGCCGCTCCACTTATTCCGTTTGACCCCCTTATACCTTGAACTCTTTGCGTCTCTCCGTTTAGGCTTATTCCTCGCGCTCTCGAATCTGTCCGCCAGCCGAAGGTTCGCTTTCCTGTTGTCCCAGCCGTTGCCGTTTTTATGGTCAACAAACATCCCATCCGGTGCATTCATAATAAACCGGTGCATTGAAATTAGCTTACAATTTGCGGTCCTCGCTGCGTAATAAGTATTACTTCGAGGCCCAATCTTGACATACCATTTATATTGGTTCAACCATTCAAAATCTTCAGGGTCGACGATGGCATAGAGGCCTCTCGAAAGGGGGATTCTTCTAAAAGGATAGCCGTACCGTTGCCTGCGATAGATAAGGGCAAGGATTACAGCGGTATCGTAAATTTTCTGGTCGATATTGATTG
>CAZNXD010000141.1:0-5093 GCA_964576935.1 uncultured Pirellulales bacterium
AATATGGATGATGCAGTTCTCGGGAAAAATAAGCCGCTTCGGCAGGCGATTAATCGGGCGATTGACCGAGAAAGGTTTATTGAGCTTTTCTCCGGCGGTCGGCATCATATCGCGCATGGAATATTTCCTCCTATGATGCCGTCTTATAATCCGAAGATAAAGGAAAAGGGATACTCGCGATTCGATGCAGATGAGGCGCGACAGTTGGTCAAAGAGGCTGAAAAGATTCATGGCGGAAAGATACCCGAACTTACGATTACGGTGAAGGGCACGGATACGTTTTATCGTCAGTACGGGCAATTCTTAAAGCGGTCACTAAATGATATCGGACTGGAGGTTGCGATAGAATTTATGGACTGGCCTACGTTTCAGCAGAAGGTGAATAACAGCGAGGCCCAGATTTTTGCGAGCAGCTGGGGTGTTAAGATACCTGATTCACAGGGGTTTCTGTCACTGTTCTACAGCAAATATAAGGCGCCGGGATATAACAAGTTTAATTATAATAATTCTGAGTACGACAAATTGTATGAGAAGATAGTGGTGATGGATGAAAGCGAGGAAAGGAAAGAGCTTTATCGAAAGATGGAGTTGATGGTTCTTGAGGATTGTCCAGCGGCCTTTACGAACCACAGGGTGGCTTATGTTTTGCATCATGACTGGTATCTGAATTACAAGCCTCATGTTTTTCAATACGGGCTGGGTAAATACAGGCGAATTGATTTGGTCAAAAGAGGGGGCTATCCGACTTTGCTGAAGGAGCTGCAATGAATTTTATATTATCATTAACAGATAAGCGGTTCATAAGTTCGATTTTGTTGGCGGCGGTTCTTTTGGGCGGCTGCGGCAAAAAAGAGAAAGAAGATACGAGCGGGCAGATGGTGCTTCGGCTTGCTGTGCCGGGTAAACTGACGGGTTTTGACCCGAAGGGAATTCGGGATAATACTACTATGAAAGTGGCAAAACTTATAATGGAATCACCGTATCAGTTTCATTTTCTCAAGAGACCTTATGAGCTTATACCATTGCTCGCCGAGGAGATGCCGCAGATAAGTGAAGATATGATGGTTTACACAATCAAAATTAAAAGAGGTGTGTACTATCATGATGATAAATGTTTCAGTGAAACTAAAACGAGGGAATTAAAGTCGGAAGATTTTGTCTATGCCCTTAAGAGAATAGCGAATATAAAGAACCTGAGCAAGAACTGGTCAATGTTCGATGATAAAATCATCGGGCTGGATGAATTCAGAGAGTACACAAAGAGCTGTAAGAGCAGGGAAGAGGTTGACTATTCGAAAGAGATTGAGGGCCTGCATTGCCCGGATGATTATACGTTAGTGATAAAGCTCAAAAAGCCATGGCCTCAAATAATCAGCGCTGCGTTGGCAGATATAGCAACAGCGCCGATCGCAAAAGAGGCAGTGGACTATTACGGCAAGGATATAATAAGTAATCCGGTCGGGACAGGTCCGTTCAGACTCAAGACATGGCAGAGAGGCAGCTATGCTACCTTGGTTCGCAATCCCACTTACAGGGATGAGCGTTATCCGAGTGAAGGTGAGCCGGGAGATAAGGAGGCCGGCTATCTTGATGACGCGGGCAAGCGACTGCCATTGGCGGACAGGATTGAGTATAAGATAATCGAAGAGACTCAGCCGGAGTGGCTGTTATTTATGCAGGGCAAGATTGACGCGGTGCCGGTTCGCAAAGACGTCTTTGGGGACGTTATCGTTGGCGAGTCTGATTTGACGCCGAAGATGAAGCAGCTCGGCATCGGATTGAAGATATTCGAAGAGCCTTCTACATTTTTAATTGGCTTTAATATGCTTGACCCTGTTCTGGGAAAGAATAAGCCGTTGCGTCGAGCAATAAACTATGCCACAGACCGCCAGAGGTTTATTGATTTGTTCTATTCGGGTCTTGGTGAAGTAGCATATGGTTTTATACCTCCGCAGATGAACGAGTATAATCCTGATATCACTAAGACAAATTATGCCGAGTATAATCCTGAAAAGGCAAAGCAGCTTTTAGTAGAAGCAGAGAAAGTGCATGGTGGTCCTCTGCCGCCACTGAAGATAGCAATAGAAGGCACGAGCACGTTTTATCGTCAAATAGGTCAGTTTATGGAAAAGAATTATACGGATGTTGGATTGAAGGTGGAACTGCAGTTTATGGATTGGCCGACTTACCTGGAGAAACTCAAAACCCGGAGTATTCAGATATTTGGTTCCGGCTGGGTAGCGAGCATACCTGACGCTGAGGATTTTCTCGGTCTGTTTTACAGTAAGAACTGGGCGCCGGGTTCGAATAGTTTTAATTATAAGAACGAAGAATACGATAAGCTTTATGAGAAGGTTTCAGTTATGCTTGATAGCCCTGAAAGGAAGGCGCTCTATCGCAGGATGGAGCTGATAGTCCTTGAGGATTGTCCGGCGGCGTTTAAGTGTCACCGTGTGATTTATCGTCTTCATCACGACTGGTTCGGCAATTATAAGCAGCACGCTTTCCAGCGTGGGCTGGGCAAGTACTGGAAGGTTGATACACAAAAGCGTGCGGCTTATAAAGAGCTTTTAAAGAAAGTTAAATGACCGCGTACATAATCAGAAGACTGCTTTATACCGTACCGATAGTTCTGGGCGTTTTGCTGCTAACATTTTCACTGTTTACGCTTGTCGGCGGTGATATATCGCTGGAGATAGCGGGCAAAGGGGCTACGCAGGAGACGATAGAAGAGATACGGGAAGAGTACGGTCTGAATAAGCCGTTGTTTCTTTCTTGGGACAGTCAGTTCATTGACCATTTTAAGCACGCCTTTACGTTTGATTTCGGCAGGGCGCGGGACCGTGAGTTGGTAATCGATAAAATCAAAAGAGGTGTTGGGCCATCGTTAGCGCTTACGGTGCCGATGTTCTTCGGCATAGTGATTATTTCGGTTAGTCTTGCGTTGTTTGTCGCTTTTGTGCGCGGCACGATGTGGGATGTAACGGCAGTGTTCATATGCGTGGCGGGGATGAGTATTCCGTATCTTAGTTTTATTTTGTTCGGTCAGTATTTCTTTGCCTATAAGTGGGGATTTTTTCCGGTTTTCTTTTCGCCGGATTTGAGTATTGCTGAGTATGTGGCGCTACCGATACTGATAGGAATTACAGCGGGTTTAGGGGGGAATTTGCGTTTCTACAGGACGGTGATGCTGGATGAAATGCGAAGCGATTATGTGAGGACGGCATTTGCCAAGGGATTGGGGGCCCCGAAAGTTCTTTTCAAGCATGTGCTTAAAAACGCAATGATTCCAATCATTACGCGGGTTGTTCTGGCAATACCATTTCTGTTTCTCGGCTCACTTTTGCTTGAGCGATTTTTCGGTATACCGGGACTTGGTTATTTGATGGTCGAGGCAATAGGCTCGCGGGATTATTTTGTAATAAACGCTATGACGTATATAAGCGCGATACTTTTTGTGGTGTTTAATCTGATAACAGATATTTGTTATGCATTGGTTGACCCAAGGGTAAGTTTTGATTGAGCAGGAAAAGAATTTAAGAAAACCGCCGAAGGGCAGAAGTCTCTGGCAGGACGGACTTCGCCGGCTGAAAAGGCGCAAGCTGGCGATAGTCAGTTTTGCGGTGATTCTGGTTTACTTCGGGTTGGCGGGCTTTATATATCTTGCGGAGTTTCTTGACTGGCAGGTGGCGCCGATTCGCTGGTCTGAGGAAGTTGACGCGCAGTATCAGCCGCCGAGCGACAAAAACGTTTTCGGTACGGATATATTCGGCCAGAGCGTCTGGCGTAAGACACTCTACGGCGCGAAGATTTCCATTACGGTTGCTTTGTGCGCATCTTTTATAAGTATCTTTATTGGTGTGCCGCTCGGCGCTATTGCGGGATATTTTCGCGGCTGGGTTGATGATGTAATAGTCTGGGTTTATTCAACGCTAAGTTCGATTCCGTACATTTTACTGATACTGGCTTTTGCGGTAGTGCTGCGCGATAAGACTTTGTTCGGCTATAAGCTGACCGGTATTACATCTGTTTATCTTGCGATAGGGCTTACAAGCTGGGTAGGTCTTTGCCGGCTGATACGCGGCGAGGTAATCAAGCATAAAGAAAGAGAGTATGTACTGGCGGCAAAAAGCTACGGCTGCAGCGGCAAAAGAATAATCTTCAGGCATCTGATACCGAATGTGTTTCATCTGGTGATAATCGATTTTTCGCTTAGGTTTGTGAGCTTTATTCATGCCGAGGTTATTCTGAGCTTTTTGGGGCTGGGTGAGGCTACTCGGCCGAGCTGGGGGGCAATGATAAACGACGCGAGAGTTGAACTTTCTCGCGGGGTATGGTGGCAGATGGCGGCAGCGACGGTCGCGATATTCTTTATTTCGCTGGCGCTGAATATATTCGGTGACGCTTTGCGTGATTGTCTTGACCCGAAGTTGAGGATGCAGCAGAACTGATGAGTGATAACGGGACATTACTTTCTGTTGAAGGGCTTTCGACCCACTTTTTCGTCGAGGACGGTCTGGCTAAGGCTGTTCAGAACGTGAGCCTCTCTGTCAAAAAGGGCAAGACATTTGCCCTGGTAGGCGAGAGTGGATGCGGCAAAAGCGTTACAGCTTTATCTATCATGCGATTAGTACCTCAGCCGCCGGGCGAGATTGTTTCAGGCAAAATATTTCTTCGAGGTCGTAATCTACTTGAGCTAAGAGAAAAACAAATGCGAAGTATCCGCGGCAATCGAATAGCCATGATTTTTCAGGAGCCGATGACCAGCTTAAATCCGGTTTTTACGGTGGGCAATCAGATTGTTGAAGCTATACGGCTGCATCAGAAAAAAAATGCGGCGCAGGCATGGGCTGATGCAGTGGAGATGTTGCGAAAGGTTGGTATCGGCGATGCGGAAAGACGAATCAATGAGTATCCGCATCAGATGTCGGGCGGAATGAGGCAGCGGGTGATGATAGCGATGGCGATGAGCTGTCGGCCGCAACTTTTGATTGCAGATGAGCCGACTACGGCGCTCGATGTCACCATCCAGGCACAGATACTTGATTTAATGGATGATTTGCAGCGGCAGACTGGGATGAGCATACTACTTA
>CAZNXD010000142.1:0-5091 GCA_964576935.1 uncultured Pirellulales bacterium
AAAAAAGCTGTATAATAATATTTTAAATTGGGGTGGCAGGCAATTCAAAGGGGGAAGCTCTACGGGAAGCGCCTGATCGTCTTACACTGACCTTACATTCAAAAGTACGAACAAAACTCTGCGTACATTTTCTTGATAGGGGTGAATATGAACAGTGTATTAAATTCGACTCTCAAGACCATATCAACATCTGAAAGCAAAAGTGGTAAAAAGTACAAAAAAAGTGCTTACGCAACGCTTTGTGTTTGGGCGGTACTGCTGCTGCTAACAAGCTTCGCAAACGCGACGCACCATGTTGAAGGATTCGAATACCCAAAGCCGGATTCTAATAGCTTCAGCTATGACATTTTCCAGCACAACATAGTCCCGCAGCCCGATTTAGATTACGTTGTCTGGAATATCAGCACTTTTGGTTCACCACCGAGCGGCAAAGCGCTGGACCTTTGGCCTGCGGTTGATGAGATAACATTTGACCTTGCACCAGGCGAATACGTGGATTATGTTGCTTTTGACTTTATAGACTGGGGAGGAAGTACAATCGTCGAAGTTACAATTGATTCAGATATCTTCCCGATAGAAGCCTATCTCTCGGAAGTATGGATGTATGTGGAGCTCATTGCGCCTCAAGAGGAAATTACCATGCTCAGGCTGAGTTCCTATGAGGGAGCCTTTGATAATATAACAGTAAATGTTGTTCCCGAACCGGCAACAATACTTTTGCTCACCCTCGGCGGCATCGCCCTGCGAAAACGAAACAAAGCATAAACAAAAAATGAGTAGTTAAACTAAAACAAAGGCTGTGGACTCAGGTCCACAGCCTTTTTCTTTGGTACCGATTACCGGATTCCGTCTCATCGATTTTTCTTGACCCGACACCCACAATTCGGTATTGATAACTCCTTATTAGACAGGTCCATAGCAACTATTATAAAGAGTATTCACTATGGCTGATAATGTAGTCAAAATCGGATTAGTTGGTTTCGGCACCGTCGGCACCGGAGTAGCGAGGATTATCCTCGAAGATGCCGATTTAATCGAGGCCAAGACCGGCTTGCGTCTCGAATTAGCTTGCGTGGTCGATACCGACATCGAATCGCCGCGTCAGGTAACTTTGCCCGATAGGACACTTACTAACGACCTGGACCGGCTACTGAATGATAAGTCCATCACCATCGGCGCTGAATTGGTCGGCGGAACCGGTATTGCCAAAGATATCCAGCTAAAATTGCTCGCCGCGGGCAAAGACGTCGTCACCGCCAATAAGGCCCTTCTGGCAGAACACGGCGGCCAGCTTTACAAAGCTGCGCACGATAACGGCCGATGCATTGCTTTCGAAGCCAGTTGCTGCGGCGGAATTCCAATAATCTCCGGCCTGCGAAGCGGCCTGGCCGCCAACAGAATCGACGCCATGTATGGCATAGTCAACGGAACCTGCAACTACATTCTCTCGAACATGACCGCCAAGGACGAAGACTTCGCCGAGGCCCTTGCCCAGGCCCAGGCTAAAAACTATGCCGAGGCCGACCCAACTCTCGACATCAACGGCGGCGACAGCGCTCATAAGCTTACGATTCTGGCATCGATGGCCATGGGATACGAGATACAGCTCGAAGATGTTTACGCCGAAGGTATCGAAGGCATATCGAAAGACGATTTGCGCTTCGGCGGCGAGATGGGCTATACCCTAAAGCTGCTGGCCATCGCCCGACGTGAAGACGGCGGTAAAGTATCGCTTCGCGTGCACCCTTCGTTCATCCATAATGAACATCCTCTGGCCAAAGTCCATGGCTCGTTCAATGCCGTAAGCATCTTCGGCAGCGCCATCGGCCAGGTCATGTACTACGGCCGAGGTGCGGGAATGATGCCGACCGCAAGTGCCGTCGTTGCCGATATCATCGACGTCGCCCTGGGCAACTCAGCTACTTCGTTCAGACATCTGCATCTTAAACCAAGAAGCGAAACTGCCTCGCTTATCGAAAACATCGATAACATCGTCAGCAGATTTTACATCCGCATAATGTGTAAGGACCAGCCCGGCGTCATCGCCCAGTGGAGCAAAGTTCTTTCGGACCACCGGATTAGTATTTCCGGCGCGCTGCAGCATGAAGGCACCGGACCCGACAATACCGTACCGATTGTTATCGCAACTCACCCGACCTTGCAGAAAAACGTAAATGCCGCACTGGTCGATATGGAAAAGCTTGATTCAATCGGCGCAAAACCGGTCTGCATAAGAATCGTTGACATCCCGGAGGACATAGATTGACCACCAAATACGCCGTCATAATTCCCGATGGCGCCGCGGACGAGCCGCTTGAAGAGCTGGACAATCAAACGCCGCTGGCCGCCGCCGACACACCGAACCTCGACAGGATAAGTTCGAGCGGCAGACAGGGTACAGTCAGAACTGTCCCCGACGGTCTCGAAGCTGGTAGTGACGTAGCCATGTTGAGCCTGATTGGCTACGACCCGGCCCGGTACTATTGCGGCGGAGCGCCAATCGAAGCCGTAGCTCAAAACATCAAGCTTTCTCCAACCGACTGGGTATTCAGATGCAACCTTGTAACCATCGTTGACAATAAAATGCACGACCACAGTGCGGGGCATATCTCCACCGAAGAAGCTGCAATGCTTATTGGAGAACTCGATGAGCAGCTCGGCAACGAGCGAATTTGTTTTTATACCGGCGTAAGCTATCGACATCTTCTGGTCTTCAAAGATGCCGACTTCGACGTTAAAACTTTTCCGCCTCACGATTATATCGGCACGAAGGTCGATAAAATCCTGCCTCGCGGCAAGGGCTCGGAGGTTCTGGTTAGTTTGATGGCGCGCTCACAACAGCACTTTGCCGAGCACGACATAAATAAAGTAAGAATGGACCTCGGCGAAAATCAGGTCAGCTCAATCTGGCTGTGGGGCCAGGGACAAAAAGCGGTAATGGAAAAATTCAGCAAGCGCTTCGGAATTAAAGGCTGTGCCATAACCGCTGTCGATTTAGTTCGTGGACTGGCAAAGCTTATCGGCTTTGACCTTATCGAGGTCCCCGGTGCGACAGGCTTTATCGACACCAACTATAAGGGCAAAGCCGCCGCCGCAATCGAAGCCCTCGAAAAATACGATTTGGTTTTCGTACATATAGAAGCTCCCGACGAAGCTGGCCATCGCGCAGACGCCAAAATGAAAATAAAAGCCATCGAGCAGATAGACCGCCACATCGTCGGCCCGGTACTTGAAGCTTTGCAGCAATACGAAAGCTGGAGAATACTCACTATGCCCGACCATCCCACTCCCATAAGGACCGGCGCCCACTCAGCCGAGCCGGTCCCGTTCGCCATGGCCGGTACAGGCGTATCAGGAGTTCTCGAAGCACCCTTTAACGAAGCAAACGCCGCAAAGTCAGGCCTGCACATTGAAAAAGGCTGCGACCTTATGGAATACTTCCTGAAAATCTAACACCACAACGATTCGGTTAGCCCCCAAGCCTGCTTGGGGGTTTTATTGGTTAGCCCGGCTGCTTGCGGCCGGGGTGATGTCGTTCCTGTTTAGCAGTCGCCGGCACGGCGACTTGATTAGCCCCCAAGTTTATCTTGGGGGTTTATATAGCCCCCAGGCCTGTCCTGGGGGGTGTTTTTTGCGAGGGGTTATCGTTGTAAAATTTAACCCCGAACCTTCCTAAACCCCGCCAAAATCAACACTTACCCACACTAAAAAAAATTTATTTTTTTACCATTTTTTCCTTGCCAAAAGTTAGGTAAAAAGTTAAAATACATATTAGTTCAGCAGAAGCTGAAAAGGTTGTAGCCTCAGTAGACCCAAGGCACATCAGGCCAGTAGGCCAAGCATCAAATATCTAGTATCAAGCATCTAGCATCGAGATTGGTTAGCCCCGTTGCTCGCGACGGGGGATACGCAATACGTAAAAATGGGGGCACAAAATCATGCCAACTCAAAATGTCCAAATCGAAATCCGCATTCCTGACTATCTCGACCAAATCATTACAACTCCCCTGCTCGCTTACCGGCGCATCCGTTTCGGCTGTGCCTTCAGATTGATTCCCCTCACGCAAGGCCGATTCGCAAAGGTCGACCCCGAATACTACCATCGCCTGTCAAAATACAAATGGACTTTCCATGACTCACAAAGCACAAACGGCTATTATGCCGTCCGCACCATCTCTCAAAACGGCAGGCAGATAAAAATCTGGATGCACCGCCAAATCATGGCCTATAAACTAAACACCGAACTCTGTAATTTACCTGCCGACCTCGTCGTTGACCACATCAACGGCAACAGCCTCGACAATCGAAAAGCAAATCTCCGCCTTGCTACTCAACAGCAGAATTTATGGAACAGCAATCGAGGCAAAAATACAGGCTCTTCACGTTACAAAGGAGTCACCTGGGACAAAAGCAGGGCCAGATGGCGCGTACGAATAAAACACAAGGGCCGCAAATTATCTTTTGGCTATCACAAAAACGAAATCGATGCTGCCAAAGCCTACGACCGCGCAATCCTAAAACTAAGAGGCCCCTTCGCAGTCCTGAATTTCCCAAAACGAAAATCAAAGAGTTAGTGTTTATTTTGTAATTTGTTCACCCGAGAATATTTAGTCCTTGTTTTTATTGAGGATTGCTTCGTATCGTAAAACATCACGCCAAAGCAATCCGACGAAGCCATAATTAAGGAGAAACCCCTAAAAGCCAATAGCTCGAAAACTCCGAAAGATCATTAACATCTACACTTCCGCTCTTGTCATAATCACAGCCATTGCACCAATCGGACTCATTACATTCAACACTCCAATAGTTAGCAAAAATGCTGAAATCTGAGAAGCTAACGTTTCCGGTAAAGTCTAAATCTCCTGGTATATGTCTTTCCCAAAGCCAATTATTAGTGAACGATGTTAAGTCATTCGTATCTGTGTTTCCGCTTTCATCAAAGTCGCTTCCTTGGCACCATAGGTTATCTTCATTACAATCTTCCATCAGCCATTTATTAGCAAATTCCGCAAAATCTGCGAAATCCACATCAGCATCAAGGTCAAAATCTCCTAAAACAAACTTAGGATCAATGCTGAGTCCATAAGCAAC
>CAZNXD010000143.1:0-5054 GCA_964576935.1 uncultured Pirellulales bacterium
TTATATGCCTGCACCTCTGCGGCTTTCGGTAAATTGCTTCCGCCAACCGCCCATCGCTCGGACTAACACTCTGTAAAAATTGCTCCCGAAAACTTGACACAGCTCAAACATTAAGTTACTATATGAGTATACTATCATATAGTCTTATTGTGGAGATTGATATGCTGACCAGGAAAAAGCTGTTGCTTTACCAAAAGCAGGCTGAAATCATAAAAGCCATAGCCCACCCTCTGCGCATAGCCATAATAGATTTTTTGCAAACCGGTCCCCGGTGCGTCTGCGATATCGCCGAGCACGTTCACTCGGAGCGGTCAAACGTCTCAAGGCATCTGTCTGTTATGGCATCGGCCGGGATACTTGACTCTCAAAAAGACGGATTGAAAGTAATCTACAGCCTCAAAACCCCCTGCATCCTCAACTTCTTTTCGTGCGTAACTAAATGCCTTCAGCAGCAGGCAAAAGAACAACAGGCGATGCTAAAGGCTGTTTAATCTTAGGGTCATAATATGGACTGGAAAACTGAGTGGAAAAAATTACTGCTTATTGTCGCAGTATTTTTAGCGTGTTTCTATCTGCCGATTGATTCATTGCGTTTTAACAACGCCGTGCGCGAATCGCTCGGTCTTGTTAAATGGTACGCCCAGGAGCATGTCTTGCTTTGTCTGGTGCCCGCCTTTTTCATCGCCGGTGCTATCGCAACATTCATCAGCCAGGCATCGGTTATGAAATACCTCGGCGCCAAGGCGAACAAGATCCTCGCCTACGGCGTTGCCAGCGTTTCAGGAAGCATCCTTGCGGTTTGTTCTTGCACAGTATTACCGTTATTCGCCGGCATATATCGAATGGGCGCCGGGCTTGGACCGGCCACAGCTTTTTTATATTCCGGCCCTGCTATAAACGTACTGGCTATCATTTTGACCGCGCGCGTTTTAGGACTTGAGCTCGGTATCGCCCGCGCAGTCGGAGCGATACTGTTTAGCATAGTCATTGGCCTTTTAATGCACCTTATTTACCGTAAGGAAGAATCCGAAAAAGCAAACAACCAGATGCATACGCCTGAACCGCAAGCCTTAAGACCTCTTTGGCAAAACACTTTATATTTTTCGAGCATGGTGGGCATCCTCGTCTTTGCCAACTGGGCAAAACCTGTCGCTGACTCCGGCTTATGGTTTAAGCTTTATTCGGCCAAGTGGATTGTCACTGCAATTTTTGCCATAGCCTTGGCTATCATGCTGATAATATGGTTTAAGAAAAACGAACTCGGCCAATGGGTCGAGGCAAGCTGGGGCTTCGCCAAGCAGATTTTGCCTCTTCTATTGTTCGGCGTCCTAATAGCCGGGGCATTGCTCGGCAGGCCCGGCCATGAAGGTCTTATTCCCTCTCAATGGGTATCAAAAGCGGTCGGCGGCAATTCTCTCTGGGCAAACCTTTTTGCCTCGATAGCCGGTGCCTTTATGTATTTTGCAACACTTACCGAAGTGCCGATTCTACAAGGACTTATCGGTTCGGGCATGGGTAAAGGCCCTGCCCTGGCATTACTTTTAGCCGGCCCGGCTTTGAGCCTTCCCAACATGCTGGTCATTCGTTCGGTAATGGGAACACAGAAAACAATCGTCTTCGTATCGCTTGTTATTGTAATGGCGACGATTTCAGGAATGATTTTCGGAGCGGCATTCTGATGGAAAACCTCAAAATGCAATTCAAACCGATTGGCATTATTCATTCGCCCTTTAAGCAAGCAAAAGGAACACCCATACAGCCTGCCTTTGCCAAAGACACTGAAGGTGTAGTTGAAGTTTATGAACCTTATATTGAAGGCCTGCAGGATTTGGAGGGCTTCGAAAGAATCTGGCTCATATTCTGGCTTCACAAGGCAGCCCCGTTCAAACTTCGGGTCACGCCTTATCTCGACACCGTTCAGCGAGGCCTTTTTTCAACTCGCGCCCCATCTCGGCCAAATCCTATCGGGCTATCATCGGTGCGGCTGCTCCGGCGCGACGGCTGTCGACTTTATATCGCTGAAACTGATATTCTGGACGAGACTCCACTGCTGGATATTAAACCCTATATTGCAAAATTTGATTCTTTTCAGGTCAAACGTAGCGGCTGGCTCGATACTGTAGAGAAAAACAGCACGAAAGCTGATAGTCGTTTCCATAAAAATTCAAATGAGTCTGGAGACATGGAATGAAAAAGATTCAGATACTCGGTACAGGCTGCCCGAAGTGCAAAAAGCTCGCTGAAAACGCCGAAGCCGCCGCAAAGCAACTGGGCGTCCTGTACGAAATAGAAAAAGTAACAAACATAAATGACATTATGAAATTTAACGTAATGATGACCCCTGCATTGGCTGTGGACGGCGAAATCAAAGCCGTGGGCAAGGTACTAAATCCTGACGAAATTAAGAGGTATTTGCAATGAAAGCGAAACAGGTTTTAATCATTTTATTGCTCGTTTTTGTAGTCGGCAGCCTGGCTTATATGGTTGTTAAAGAAAATAAATCAGAATCTCCTACGGACCAAATAGCCAACTCTAAAGAGCAGCCCGCAACCGTCGGGCAGGATACCCGGCTTATCGTTTACTATTTTCACGGCGATGTGCGATGCGCCACCTGTCACAAATTAGAGACTTATGCGAAGGAATCGCTGGACACAAATTTCCAGGATGATATCGCATCGAATAAAATCGTCTGGAAACCGGTAAATGTAGATAAGCCCGAAAACAAGCATTTTATTCAGGATTACGAGCTTGTAACTAAGTCTGTAGTTCTTTCCAGGATTGTCGACGGTAAAGAAATCGAGTGGAAAAACCTGGACCAGATATGGCAAAAGGTCGCTGATAAAAATGAATACCTGCAGTACATACATGACGGTATTGTGAAATTTCTTGAGGAAACAAAATCGTGAGTGAATGGTTAATCGCTTTGGCCAGTGTCCTTTGGCTGGGAATACTCACTTCGATAAGCCCGTGTCCGCTGGCGACTAATATCGCCGCGATTTCTTTCATCGGCCGCAAGGTGGACAAGCCCGGCTACGTTCTCTGCACAGGCATACTATATACCTTAGGCAGAACCATTACTTACATCACACTCGGTGTTATTCTGGTCAGTAGTTTACTTTCGATGCCTGCCGTTTCTCACTGGCTTCAAAAATATATGCACAAACTGCTCGGGCCAATCCTGATTCTCGTAGCCATGATGCTGCTCGATATGCTGCGGTTTAGCACAAAAGGCAGCAGCCTTGGCCAGTGGGCTCAGAAGCGCGCCGAGAAGTTCGGTCTTGCTGGAGCCTTATTTTTAGGCATACTTTTCGCCTTGTCTTTTTGCCCCGTCTCGGCGGCCTTATTTTTTGGAAGCCTTATACCCCTATCGATAAAACACTCCTCCGGCATTGTCCTGCCTTTGATTTACGGCTTAGGAACCGCCTTGCCTGTTTTTGCTTTTGGCGTGCTGATAGCAGTCGGCGCAGGCTCACTGGCAAAGGCCTTTCAAAAAGTGACCCAGTTCGAACTCTGGGCTCGCCGCATTACAGGTGTGCTTTTTCTGCTGATTGGTATATATTTCACACTGGCTTACACATTAGGCATAGCAGCTAAATCCTAAGTCTTCGAGAGCCGATAATCAGTTTCGTGTTGAACATATGGCTTATTTTCGGTATAATAATTAATGCAGGATTTGACAAGTAAAGACGGGGGCGACTGGTATCGACCGGATGGCGGATCGATAAGTTGCATGCCCAGGACGCCGGTTGGCCTGGCTAATCATCCGGCAACAAATTTAATTGGCACTAGCCAATACAGACTGGCTGCTTAAAGCAGCCCGTCCTTCTCGTTTTTGCCTGCGGGATGAGAAAGGGCGTCACATAGCAGGCTGCTCCTGAGGGTTGCTCGGGCCCAAGGGATAAGACTAATTCCAAGCTAGCCGACTTCGGAGCCTGTCGTCCGGCGCCGAACGAAGCGAAACTCTCTAAATAGAACGACTACGCATGTAGACGCTTATTGTGAAACATCTCGGGACGGGGGTTCGAATCCCCCCGCCTCCATTCGAGCGGTATGAAAGCAGAATAGCAGGGATATCTCTACTTGATCTGGCTGTGGTAGCTTTGCAGCGAACGGACAGCCGCCGTATCCTTTTTCCTTGCCGCGATTCCCCTCACCGCTGCCGCAGCAGCCGCGGCCGTCGTAATATAAGGCAATTTGTACCTGATAGCAGCTTTGCGGATGTATGAGTCATCGTACTGGCTGAGTTTGCCCGCGGGAGTATTTACCACCAGTTGAATCTCGCCGTTCTTGATTGCATCGGCGATATTAGGTCTGCCTTCCTGCATCTTCAAAATATGCTCGCAAGTAATACCCTTGTTTTTTAGATACTTGTATGTTCCCTCAGTAGCCTTGATTTTGAATCCCATCTCGGCGAATAACTTAGCCGTCTCTACAATGTGGGATTTCTCAGCATCGGTAACGCTAATCAGAACCGTACCCTCAGAAGGTAATACCTGCTGAGCTGCTTCCTGCGCCTTATAAAAGGCCAATCCATACGAATCAGCCAAGCCGAGCACTTCACCTGTCGAGCGCATCTCCGGCCCAAGTACCGGGTCAACCTCCGGGAACATGTTGAACGGAAAAACCGCTTCTTTGACACCAAAGTGCGGAATTGTTCTATGCTTTAATCCCAGGTCCGTCAGCTTTTTACCGAGCATAAGCTGTGTCGCCAGCCGGGCCATCGACACCCCGCAGACCTTGGACACTAGCGGCACGGTCCGTGACGCACGCGGGTTGGCCTCGAGTACATAGACCTCATCGTTACAGATGGCATACTGAATATTCATCAGCCCGACAACATTCAGTTTCGTTGCTATCCTCCTTGTGTATTCACAGATAGTATCAAGATGTTTTTGAGGTATCGAAACCGGCGGTATAACGCACGCCGAGTCTCCCGAATGAACGCCGGCCAGCTCAGTGTGTTCCATCACCGCAGGCACAAACGCATCGCTGCCGTCGGCGATAGCATCGGCCTCTGCTTCGATGGCATCTTCAAGAAATTTATCTATAAGAAT
>CAZNXD010000144.1:0-4141 GCA_964576935.1 uncultured Pirellulales bacterium
AGATAACTTTCTGTAGCAGCGACACCAGCGGGGGAATCAATAAGAGGATACATGTCCTTATCAAATAAAAATTGATTGGGATTTGCCCGACATGTATATCGCGGCATCCAGAACATCCATCCAGTTAAAGGATCTCTCTGTTCACAAGATCCATAAAATCCATCCCTGTAATTATGGAAAAATTCCACTTGTTCTTGGTATTCATCCCAGGTTTCCGGCACAGCAAGGTCATGACCATATTTCTTCTTAAATGCGTCTTTATGTACGGGATCATCTATGAGGTCTTTTCTTAAGTATAAAACCGTTATATCTCCATCAGCAGGAATAGCCACGATTTTATTATCAAATTCAGTCTGAACCTTTGGCAGTATGTATCCGTTAACTAGGTTGTCATCAAAAACAAATTTATATTTTTCAGCAAATGGAGTGAGGTCAGCTATGTAATTTCCCGTATATAAATCAGGATATTCACGTTGTCGGGCAGTCATAATATCTATGTTGTGATTTTCTTTAATGTACTCCAGTAGGGCACGCTGTGGTATAATTTTAGTGACTATCAGTGTTCCGGTCCGTTTCTCCCATTCAAGTTTCAGCTCAAAATCCTTTCCCCAGAAGTTATTAATATTCCCTTGTTTGGCAAAGAGTGTAATAGCGGTACCCTTTGTGATTTGTCCCGTCTCTATAAGTTGTTTAACCGCAGCTATTGCCTGTTCCGCCTGCTCTGCAGCGAATAAGTTAGCGGGATTTACAGAAAGATATGCAACTACAACAGTAACCAGGAACACCGTAAATTTAGAATGATGTGAGACTTTGGTTTTTTGTGTGTTCATGTTATAATTCCTTTATACAGTTGCTTTAATAAAAACAAAGAGATAACAGTACTTCAACATTCTTAAAAGGTTAAGAGTGACGGTTGGATACCAACCGTCACTCTCAAACCTTATAAACGAAAATTTTCTTTCCTTTCGATTACCCGTTGCTCACTTGGAAGACTCCATCAGAGATTCCCATTCAACGGGTTCATAGCTTTCGCTGAAATTCATCAGATGCCAGCCTGTAAGTTCGAGATTATCAGTCATTGTGGGAGCTTTTTCGAACCAATTTACCAGATAAGGTGCTTCCATATGCTCGGTTTTCCAGATTTTGTAGTCGTACCAATTTTCATAGAAAAGCACTTTTGTTGGTTTTGGAGTCATGGTTTCCATATCGAGACTCACATGCATATCATAACTGATACACCCCGATTCTGCGTGAGTAAGGGGTATCAAGCTGAGCATTTCTTTGTGGGCCCTATCTACATATCCCGGCTTGATGGAGAGCTGGGCCATGAGCGAAAATCGTTCTTTCGGATTTGGAGCTGCTTGTCCCCGGAAAGTTGGGTTGGTATTTACTTCTTTCATTTCCCAAATACTAAGATTGATTTTCTCAGTCACTTCTGGAGCCATATCAAACCATTTCTTAAGGTAAGGCATCTTCATGTGAATGTCCCAATCCTCCCTGCTACGCCAGTTTTCGTAAAATAGGTACATTCCGGGATTTATTTTCAAAGTATCCAAATCAATATTCACATGCATGTCATACTGGAGGCAGCCCGGTTCTTTTCGGGTAAGGGGAACCAGTTTAAGCAGTTCTTGCTCAACCTGCTTTTCAAATCCCGGTTTTGCATAAACGACAGCCACAACCGTAAGTTTCTTGTTGTCTCCTGCGAAGGCAGGGCCACCAGCCACAAAGGCAATAGCTATGCCTCCTAAAATGACCAATAGACTTATTCTCCTTTCTTTTAATGTAACCTGTAGTAATAGGCCGGATTTTCTATCCAATTCCATCCCTCACATGCTTGCTTTTATTTTCGTTTGGGCTTGCTATCGGTATTGTGAACAAGAAATTTGAGTCCTTGCCATATCCGGACTCAGCACCGATGCTGCCGCCGTGACGTTCAATTATTTTTTGCGAAGAACTATCCTTTCAGGATTTTCTATGACATTTTCCTTTTGGTTGTGTCAACGTAACCCCCATTTTGGATTTATATCGGTTTTTCAGCGTCCTGAGTTAATGTGTAAGCGAATTTAAGAAACCGCTGTGTTATGCGGTTTTCGGCGCGCACACATAAATAGTGAGAAAATGCCCCATTTCGAAGGTCTCATAATATATGTTATGTTTCATTGGGCTTTTTACGCCAATGGGCCTTAAAAGGCGAATTGTTGGTCATCAGGGCCTTCAAAATGTTTTTGGGCGGCCTTTGCGGTATCGGTGAGATTTTCCCATGTTGTGACAGCCCTATCCAGCAATCCAAGATTCTGCAGAACTACGGAGATATTCTGTGCTGCTGAGGTTTCGGTGAATGTTTCTTTCATGAATTGGTCAAGATTCAGCAATGAAGATGCGAATTTTAATTTATCACAATAGAGCAAAGCGATACGGTAATGCAAATCGAGAGTTTTGGAATCGAGCACATTCGACGTTTGCAGCAACTCACCTGCAAGGTCATGCTGGCCTGCCTCGAACAGGCAAACGGCCAGTTTTGCTCGTGCACGGTCAAAAGTCGGGTTAATGCGCAGAACTGCCTGAAAGGCCGAAGCGGCATCGGAAAGGGCCCCGACGCTGAATAAGAGCAGGCCAAGACGGTAGTGTAAGTCCGGATTTGAAGCATCTATAGACAACTGTTGCTGGTGAGCCTGTATGGCAGAAGCCAACTGTGGTGAGACTCCGTTCGAGGAGTCTTGCTCATACTGGCTAATGGAGCTGCCGTTAAATTGTAAACAGGCGGTTTGTGCGAATAGAATGGCACTATTAGGAACGATTGCACCGGCAAGTGAAAGAGTAGCCAGAGCGTCTGTCGCCCTGCCAAAGAGCTTCTGAGCGATGGCCAGTCCCATATAAGCATCAACAACTCTGTCATTTATTTCAAAGGCGTGGTTGAACTGGCGGGCAGCAAACTCGTCCTGCTGCATCTGCAGATACTGAGTGCCGAGTTTTATTGTTACCTCGAGCAAGTCAGGACAAATTCGTATGGCATGCTGATAAGATTCGATGGCCTCGGTTGTTGCTGCGAGCATTGCGTAGATGTCACCCTGCCGAACGAGTAATTCGAGATTGTCCGGCTGGTCCTGGAGCTTGGTTTCAATAAGATCGAGAGCTTCATGCGGTTGTTCCTGATTTATCAAAAACTCTATTTCCTCATCCGCTCCGAGGAAATTATCAGGGTGAATGAGAATAGCCGTGTTAAAAGTATCAATCGCCCTGTCATAATCCTCGGCGGCGATGTACAGATGTCCCAAGGCGACTAATGTCGGTATGTCGTCAGGATACTCGCCTCTGAGCAGTTCGTATTCCTGGATTGTTTTTTCAAGCTGGCTGTTCTTGAAATGGATTGCAGCAAGCCGTTGTCTCGGCAGCTGAAGAAAATTCTTGAACTTCAGGCAGTCCTGATAGAATTCGATTGCCTGAGCCTCGTTGCCGAGCCGTTCGTGACAGTGTCCGAGTGCGTACAGGGCCATAGTGTTGCTCGGCCTGCGCATGTAAACAGAGTTGAGCTGCTCCAGTGCGTCGGCTAACTGGTTTTGTTGCAGGCAAAGTGCCCCGGAAGCAAGTCTGCCGAACGGACAGGAAGGATTGTCGAAAAGGTAGAGACGTAACTGCTGCTGGGCCCCTTCTAATTTGCCCTGACGGCCCAGCTCGATTGCCTGATTCAACTGTTCTAATCGGGCCGGCTGATTCGGGTCTGGATTTAACTGAACCAAATCGAACCAGTGCCAAATCAAATCAGCAATATCAAATGTAATCCCGCGACCGATTATGCCAAGTAATATGCTCATTCACGCCTCTGTCCAGTGTTGATAGTGAAAATCCGCTGCTGCTGGTATCGACAAGAAGGATTGGTTGATTAACCTGTGGCATAACAGATGCTTATGAAATTGTCTGATAATTCGGACGGGCTTTGGCGATTGCGCGTGATGTAGGGGTAATTGGGACAGGTTGGAGTATTTTTTGCGGACTTGTCCGCCCTGCTCAAATTACTTAAATAATGCGTGAAGAGAACAACTCGGACTATAGGTCAGGTTGCCTGAGTTTGTTTTTCGATTTCGCTCAGATAGGCCAGTGTTCTTTCGAGCTTGTCGGAGAGGTGTTTGAGCTTGAGCAT
>CAZNXD010000144.1:4151-5047 GCA_964576935.1 uncultured Pirellulales bacterium
CTGGTCAGCAGCTCGAGCTTGTTAACGGGTTTGCTGATGAAATCGTCTGTGCCGGAGTCGATGCCGCGTTCGATGTCGGCCAGCTCGTTCAGCGCGGTGACCATGATGACGGGTATGTTTGTGGTATCCGGGTCGTTCTTGATTCTTTTGCAGACCTCAAAGCCGCTCATTTTGGGCATCATAACATCGAGCAGAATCAAGTCGGGCGGCTCGCTGGCGATTATTTCGAGGGCTTGCGGTCCGTCAACCGCGGGTACCGTTGTGCAATTCATATCTTCGAGATAAGCCTGAAGCAGTTCGAGATTCTGCTGGTTGTCATCCACGACCAGAACTGTAGGTGTCTTATCGCTTTCTTTATCTGCATCTTTAGCGGTCATTGTCAGAACTCCTTTACGGCCCATCACCCTTTCAGGCTATGGGCTAAACTGTTTAGTAATTCGAGATTATACCCTCGATACCGGTCCGAGACAAGTTTGCAATTTGTGGGTGTTTACTGGCTGTTGCTATGAGTGTGCATTTCGATGAATTGTCGGACTTGGGGTTTAATATAGATAGTGTCGATGTCGAGGAGCCGCCCTACCGCTTCTGCGCACAATATGGCTGTTTCGCCTGCTGGTGCGTCAGAATCGACAAAAAAGATGTTTTGGCCCCTGACATTGCAGAGCCCCCCGCCGCTGCCGCCCAGCGGCTCGGTTCGTATCTGAATGTTGGTTTTTTCGAGCAGTGCGAGCAGCTCTTCCAGAAGGATTTGCTGGTTCATCGGTTCTCTTAAGTCCCTTAATCAAGGCCGGTTGTAAAAAATGCTTCCGGTTCAAGAAAAAGACGCACACAAGTCGATATAAAGTAAGAAGCAGCTTGGCTTTAACGAGGATTCTATACCCGGGTTGGACTGTTGA
>CAZNXD010000145.1:0-5039 GCA_964576935.1 uncultured Pirellulales bacterium
GTGTATTTTTAAGTACCGATAACTAATGCGCAATTTGGAGTCTGCCGGATACGAATTTCCCCCTTAAGTGCCTGGTGACATCCTGTGAAGTGACATTGAAACGGAGATAAAAAGGCCTAAACACACAAGAGACAGAATGGTTGTCATTATATCAGGAAAGTACCCGTAAGAATCTGTCGTCTGTTAAATTCGAGCAGATTTTTGCACAAAGAGGTAACGGAAAGGGCAAGCATGAAATCGGCTCGTGAACTAACCTTTTGAAAAACGGAGAGGGCGGGATTCGAACCCGCGGTACCCCAAGGGGCACACCGGTTTTCGAAACCGGCTCGATCAGCCACTCCGACACCTCTCCGACTATCAATAAAGAAATTACCCAAAGCGATTACTCTACATATAACTTGCCGGTATTTCAAGTAAATACCATGCTTATGGCCGGCATCTGCGGCTCGGCTTTCATTGAGGATAAAGTACAAATATGGTAGAATGGTTATTCAAGACGTAAATTCTTTGGAGGTTTTGTTTAGTTGGAACAGTTGCGTGAAACTCTTCGAGTAAGAAAAGAGCGGGCCATACTCGTAGCAGCTATTCTGCGTGGAAAAGAGCATGGAGACGATTTGGCCGAGCTAAGCGCCCTCGCAGAAAGCGCCGGCGCTATTGTAGTTGACCGCTTTCAACAGAAACTCCGCACAATCAATCCCGGCCTGTATATTGGTAAAGGCAAAGCCGAGCAGCTCGCCGACCGCGTCAAACGCTTCAAAGCGGACGGGGTCATATTTGATAACGACCTGTCGCCCGCTCAAATTCGTGACCTGGAGAAGATTATCAAGGTCAAAGTACTCGACCGCAGTGAGCTGATTCTTGACATATTCGCCACCAGAGCAAAAACCAGGCAGGCAAAACTTCAAGTCTCTCTGGCCCAACTGGAATATACCTATCCACGACTGGCTCGTATGTGGTCACACCTGGATACATTGGCCGGGGCAGCCGGCGGCACAGCTGCCGGAGCAGTAGGCGGAATTGGAACAAGAGGAACCGGTGAGCAGCAGCTCGAAATAGACAGACGACTGGTTAGTAAAAGAATCACTGAACTTAAGCGTGAGCTTGAAAATATCGACAAACGCAGAATTCGAGAAATCGAAGCAAGGAAAGGACAGTTCAAAATCTGTCTTGTTGGTTACACCAATGCAGGCAAAAGCACTCTGCTTAATGCACTTACCGGCTCTGATGTAGTAGTCGAAGACAGGCTTTTTGCTACTTTGGACACACGCACCCGAAAGTGGCGGCCAGACAAGGGGGCCGATTTGCTTTTAAGTGACACAGTAGGCTTTGTGCGTAATCTGCCGCATCAGCTTGTCGCTTCCTTTAAGGCAACACTGGAAGAAGCGGTAAACGCCGACCTGCTGCTGCATATAGTAGATGTGTCGAACCATGAAGCCCTGAAACAGGTCGAATCAGTTAACGTCGTACTTGATGAAATCGGCTGCGGGAAAAAGCCCGCGCTGGTCGTGCTGAACAAAGTGGACATCGTCAAGGACATCAGCCAGTTGGAAACGCTGCAAACTCTTTTCCCTGATGCGGTGAGCATATCCGCCAAAAGCGGTCTGGGCTTCAATAAGCTCGGCGAAGTGGTACTGCACAGATACAAGGGAACCGAGCTTCTTGTGCGAGTATCGAGCAGTCAATCAAACGGTAAGGTGCAGAGTTTCCTTCGGGCACATGGGGAGGTCATGAGCGAGACATATCTGGACAGTATGGTCACAATCGAGGCCAGGCTCGGCAGAAACCAGCTTCCGGAACTAAAACGTCTTGATGCGACAGAGCTACAAATCATTGAAGATTAAATAATACAGACACGTGCTGTTGAAAAACCTCGCCTTCGCTGTTAGAATCGGTCACATGTTCCAGAATATATCAATTATTGGTGACGGCGCTATGGGGACCGTTTTGGCTATGCTGCTTTGCCAGAAGCAGGTAGCTACTCGAATATGGGGCTACGATTCCGAACAACTCGCCCAAATCAAATCCGCCGGTGAAAACTTCAAGTTTCTGCCCGGATACAAACTGCCCTCGTCACTGGCATTCGAACCTGCTGATGACAAAATAATCGCGGGTATTGATTTGATTATCTCAGCGGTACCGTGCCAATTCATGCGCAGCGTCTGGACAAGGCTCAAACCCTATTATCCTGACGGCGTACCGGTTGTTACTGTAGCAAAAGGTATCGAGAACGAAACTCTTCTGCGGCCGGATGAGATTCTACTCGATGTCCTGGGAGATAATATAAAGATTGCCGCCCTTTCGGGACCGACTATCGCCGATGAGCTGGCGAGGGGTTTGCCCGCAACGGCAGCTGTAGCGTCTCAAGACAGCCAATTGGCAAAAGACATCCAATACACGCTCACATGCCCATGGTTTAGGGTATATACAAATGATGACATCGTGGGAGTTGAGTTAGCCGGAGCGATGAAGAATGTTATCGCCATTGCAGCCGGAATTATCGACGGCATAAAAGCCGGTGACAATGCCAAAGCCGCCCTGCTCAGCAGAGGATTAACTGAAATAACACGCCTGGGTCTCGCCATGGGGGCTAAGCCCAAAACCTTTGCAGGCCTGACCGGACTCGGTGATTTGGTTACGACCTGTATCTCACCTAAAGGAAGGAACCGCTCGTTTGGTGAAAGAATCGGCCAGGGCCAAACAACCGAACAGGCCCAAAAAGCCACAGATTCAGTAATTGAAGGCATTGCGACGTGCAAAAGCGTCTGCGCCCTGGCGGGCAAATACAAAGTCGAAATACCTATCACTCGTGCAGTCTATGAGATTCTGTTCGAGAATAAGCCTGTCCAGCAGGCCATATCCGATTTAATGCAACGTCAGCTCAAGGCTGAATAACACTTATAGCCTCAGCACCTTTTTTATCGGTCGTTTCCAATTTAATTCTCTTAATCCTCACTTTTTTTGTACATCTTTCAGGCCGGAACGAATTTTTGTTTTCTATATTTTACTTAGAACAATTTCCATAAAGGCCCTTGGGTGTGCAGTGAGGTATGATTATGCTGAGGTTCTTGAAGAACCACGTTTGCCCTATCGGCATAGACGTGGGTGATGACCGAATCAAACTTATACAGCTTGAAAACAACGGCAAGGTGGCTACCCTCCTCGGTGGCGCAAGCCAAGCCAGACCCCAGAACACCAAGCCGGGCAGCAGCCAGTGGCAAAAATGGGTTATCGACACGGTAAAAGAGCAGACGGGCAATGGTAATTTCAAAGGTAAAGATATCGTTGCATCAGTACCCACCAATGATATTTTCATCGACCACTTAAAAACACCGAAGGCTCCCAAAGGTAAAATTGAAAAAGCTCTTGTCTCACGTATTAAACAAAGACTTCCCTATGAGCCTGACCAGGCTATGCTGCAGTATATTTCGACCGAGGACGACAATACCATGGTCATGGTAATGGAGCGGGAGAAAGTAGATCGGCACCTTGCCGTATATGAGCAGGCTAACCTGAATATCAAATCACTCGAAGTTTGGCCGCTCGCTATAACAAAGACCTACACCAAGTTTTTCGGCCGACGCAAGACCGACCTGGATGCAATTGTATTTATCCTCGATATTGAACCTGAAAACTGCAACGTTGTAATCTGCCGTCACCTGATGCCGCTTTTTGCCCGTTCGATACAAATCGGAAGTGACAGCTTCGAAGATGAAGAAGCGGTAAAAAGATGTATCCTTGAGCTAACAAGCTGCCGCAGACATTTTAATTCACTTTACAAAAAAGCAGAAATAGAGCGAATGCTTTTCCTTGCCAGTGACAGCATATCCGTAACCGCACAGAATGCTTACGCCACAATTGCCAGACAAATGGAACTGCCGGCCCAGATGGGCAACTGTCTGGCAGCGGTTGAAACCTCCGGCAACGGTTCAGCTATTGAAAGAAGAGGCTGTAATTTCAGCTGGGCCACAGCCTTTGGTCTTAGTCTTTCTTCGGATAATTAGGAGACAACAAAATGTTGAACATAAACTTTGTTCCCGATGATTACGTACAGAACAACGAGTCCCGCAGAACGAACCTGATGTATCTTATCCTGTTCGCGCTGGTCATGGCCGGTTTGGGCGGGGCTTTCATGACCATCAAGATACGTCAGCAAGCTGTCGTCGCCAAAGAGAGAATGGTCAATGAGCAGATGGCTAAAGCCAAGGATTCGATAAAGCAGTTCGAACAACTTCAGGAAAAGCGAAAAGCCATGATGAAAACGGCTCTTACTACAGCCGAGCTGATCGAGCCGGTGCCCAGAAGCGTACTTCTGGCGGCAATTACAAATAATCTTCCCTCCGGTGTTTCACTGCTGAAGCTTGAAGCTGAAAAAAAGGAGATTAAAAACCGAGGCAGAAACATTCCGGCTCGTACCAACAAGTACCAGAAAGCTCAGGCCGGCCAAAATACCGAAATAGACGCCTCTCCTGAAAACACATATATAACCAATATAAGCATCGAAGGGGTAGCACCCAGTGACCTGCAGGTTGCCTCTTACATCGAGAACCTTGGCTGTTCCGCACTGCTGGATAACGTGGCGCTGGTCGAGTCTAAAGAGCAAAAAGATGATGACTCAAGGTTCAGACAGTTCAAGCTGACTGCAACATTAGCACCCGACATACACCTGACCAAGGAAGACATAAGCATAATCAAGGCCAAGTGTAAGAAAAATACGTACAAGTTCTAATGTAAATGAACAAAAGCATGATGACTTTCACAATCGCATTACAGAGGTGATTATCATGACAAGCGGTTTACGAAAAATAGTGTTTTTCATTCTGGTTGTCGGCGTTGCCCTGGTGGCATATCAATACATGATTAAACCCGCCAACGAACACCTGGCCGAGGCCAAATTGCGCGTAAGCGCAAAGCTCGAAAAGCTGAAAGAATTTGAAGAAGCCACCGCCGCCGCCGAGGACCTTACCAAGCAGCTGGAGCAGCTGCAGGAAGCTATAGACTTCTTCGAATCCAAGCTTCCTCCAACCAGTGAAATCCACAAA
>CAZNXD010000146.1:0-5030 GCA_964576935.1 uncultured Pirellulales bacterium
TTCTTCGGTCTTTTACCAATGATGCTGGAACGGTCGCTGCAGGCGCAGTTTTTGATTCCAATGGCGATATCGTTGGCATTTGGAGTTTTGTTCGCGACGATGATTACACTGTTTTTAGTGCCATCACTTTACATGATTCTTGAAGATATAAAAAATAAAGTCTCAGCAAAGACTCAGGCGTAAGTGTATTATAGCCGGATGGTTAAAGCTTATTTATGGATTTGTGCATTTGGAGATTTGTTGCGAACAGGAAAAAGTACTGGCTAAATGCCCTGCAAAGATAGATAATAAGGTGTTAATGATCTTTGGAAAAGAGAGGGCAGAGGTATGGAAACCATGGCCAAGTATAGGCCGAATTTGGAGGTCATCCCTGATTCGGAAAGTCTTGCCCGCAGAAGCGTAGAGCTTTTCATATCGGATGCCCAGAAGGCTATAGCAGCTAAAGATGTTTTTTGCATTGCTATATCCGGAGGGCATACACCTCGACGTTTTTATGAACTGTTGGGCGAGGATAAAAGGATTTTGCAGCTACCTTGGGATAAGATTCACCTGTTCTGGGTGGATGAAAGATACGTTCCGCCGGACTCGCCGTTCAGCAATTATAGACTTGCCGCAGAGGGTTTCTTAGACAAGATTCCGATTCCGCACGAAAATGTTCACCGGATTTGTACTGAGTGCAGCGACTTACAGGAAACGGCGCAAGGTTACGAAGCGACAATGCGGCGGGTGTTCAAACTGAAGGAAAAGCAGCTTCCGCAATTTGACTTGATTATGCTGGGGATGGGGGCGGATGGTCATACCGGTTCACTGTTTCCGAACAGCTATGCACCTTTCGATACGGAAGATTTAGCTTGTGTGGTTTATGCGCTCGGTTCTGACCTTGCGCGGATAACCGTAACGCATCCGGTGCTTTGTGCAGCGTCACATCTTGTAGTGCTGGTTTGCGGGCAGGAGAAAGCCAAAACGCTTAAAGCTGTTTTGACCAGTGAGCCGGACGAGGTGCGTTTTCCAATTCACGTGCTCTGGCCGATTCTTAACAAAATCACCTGGCTGATAGACAGCGAAGCAGCCAAGCTGCTTTAAGTCTTGGTTTAGCAGGAGGTGGGGGGTATAAAAGGCATACCAATTTTGCTATAATCACGCATTTGGATAAGCGAACCGGAAAATGGTGGGATGCCAAATGAAGGTTCAGTGCGAATTATGCCCAAAGAATTGTCTGATTGATAACGGCCAGAGCGGCGAGTGCCGGGTCAGAATCAATATAGACGGTGTGCTGCGTACGGTGGTTTATGGCTATCCGTGCTCAATTCATATCGACCCTATCGAGAAAAAACCGCTGTTTCATTTTCTGCCGAGCAGTAAAATCCTTTCAGTCGCAACAGTGGGTTGCAATCTTCACTGTTTGAACTGTCAGAATTGGGAGATATCGCAGGCTAATCCGGAGGACAGCAAGGCAACAGCATATGAGCCTGAAGAACTCATAAAGTTGACCAAGAAGGCACGCTGTCCTTCACTGGCGTATACTTATACCGACCCTGTTATTTATTACGAGTATACACTTGATACGGCTAAACTCGCACGGGCCGAAGGTATTCGCAATGTTCTGGTAACGGCGGGATATATAAACCCTGAACCGTGGGCGCAGCTGTTGAAATACGCAGATGCAGCCAATATAGATTTGAAGGGAATCACAAACGATTTCTATAGAACAGTTTGCTCGGCGACTTTAGAGCCGGTGCAAAGAGCTCTGGTGCAGGCTTTGGCAAGTGGAGTTGCGCTGGAAGTTACAAACCTGATTATACCTACTTTAAATGACAAACCCCAGCAGATTGGTGAACTTGTACGCTGGCTCAAAGAGAATCTGGGGGCCGAAATTCCACTTCATTTTTCGAGGTTCTATCCGCGTTATAAGATGCGTCATTTGCCGCCGACTTCAAGTGAGATGCTGGAGATGGCGCGTCGGATAGCTGTGGACGAAGGGATGCGATACGTTTACATAGGAAATATAGCGAGCAAGGAAGGGCAAAATACTTATTGCCCGAACTGCAAAAAGTTATTGATTGAGCGCAGTGGTTATGTGGTTTTAAAGAATGCTTTGGAGGACGGCAGTTGTTCCGATTGCGGCAAAAAGATATACGGAGTTTGGAAATGACACGGCGTAAATTTCTCGATGGTGCTTTGCGTGTCGGCTCGGCGGCGGTTGTGCTGGGATTGGGCAGCGTACGCTGGTTGGCCGGGAAAACTTTACCGAAGCGGTTCGTTCGAGCTGTTCGAATGGATAAATATCCGGGCTCAATAAAAAAATTAGGTGAGATTAACAAGCAAGGTAAATGGAGTGGTTGATATGGGTATTTCAGCCCACAGACCATCGGCAAGAGCAATTCTGCTAATTTTTATTGCTACGATTTTGCTTGCGGGAGGGTGTGCACGAAAAAAGGCTGAGCCATCCAAACAGACATCACAAGCCGAGCCAAAGAAACAAGCCGAACAGCCCAGTGTGGTTCTATGTTCAAAATTAGCCGACCACGGATGGTATCCGAAAGAACCTGATGCTTTGAGGGCCCAGATTGAAGGTTTCTTTGAAAAGGCTCAGGCTGAGCCTCTGGAAGGAGTAATTGCACTTATCCAGCCGCACGCCGGTTATTTTTATTCCGCTCAGACGGCGGCGTGTGGACTCAAGAGCACGGATAAAAAATACGAACGGGTCGTTATCATTGGGCCCAGCCATCGGGTGGCGATGGATGAGATATTAAGCGTACCAAGAGTGACGCACTACGAGACACCATTAGGGCAGATTGAAGTTGATACGGAGTTTGTCGAAGGACTGCTGAAGCATTCGGTTTTTCGGAATATGCTCTACGTGCACGAGTCCGAGCACAGCGTTCAAATTCAACTGCCTCTTCTTCAATACCGACTCGGCGATTTTAAGCTGGTTCCAATTGTTGCCGGTTCGTGCTCGCTGGATACTATTAAAAAAGCAGCTTCTATACTGCGAAGTATGGTTGATGAGCAGACCCTGGTAATAGCCAGTTCCGATTTTGTTCACTACGGCCCCAACTATAGATATGTACCGTTTACAAGCGATATACCTGAGCAAATCAAAAAACTCGATATGGGAGCGTTTGAGCGTATTATAACTTTGGATGCCGAAGGCTTTCTGGAATACAAGCGAAAAACAGGAGCTACGATATGCGGTAGCGTTCCTATCGCGGTATTACTTTCGATGCTTGGCGAAGGTACCACAGCTAAATTGGTCAGATATAACACAAGTGGAGCACTGACGGGTAGCTTTACTAATTCGGTCAGTTATCTTTCGGTGGCTTTTTCCGGCCAATGGCCGGAATCCGAAAAAGTTGAACCTGCAGCCGGAGAACTTAGCGAAGAGGATAAGCAGAGATTATTAACGCTGGCGCGCAAAACAATTTTGTATAGTTTACAGAATCAGCGGATACCATCACCATCCGATTTGGACGTAGAAATCAGTGAGGCGATGAACCAACCACGCGCCGCGTTTGTCACTTTGAAAAAGCCCGCTGTAGTACGGGGCAAATCTGAACTTCGGTTAAGAGGCTGTATTGGTGACATATTGCCGCGGGCTCCGCTGTACAAGTCAGTTATTGTAAATGCGATTAACGCGAGTATGAACGACAGGCGGTTCCCACCGTTGCGGATGGAAGAATATAATGAGATTGTAATTGAAATTTCAGCACTGACTACACCGCAGCCTGTTGAAGGACCAAATGATATCAGGATAGGTATTGATGGCGTGATTTTACGAAAAGACGGGCGCTCTGCGGTATTTCTGCCGCAGGTTGCACCTGAGCAGGGATGGGATGTGAGTAAAATGTTGACGCATCTGTCTCTCAAGGCGGGCCTGCCAGCTCATGCCTGGCGGCAGGGGGCGCAGTTTCTGGTCTTTCAGGCCGAGATATTCGGTGAAGAGAAATGAAATTAGCCCGTGCATTTCTGATATTCAGCTACGGTCTTTTCACTATTGGCGCCCAGACGCTGCTGTTCAGGGAATTCATCACTTCTCTTGAAGGCAATGACATCAGTGTCGGTCTGTTTTTCTTTTCCTGGTTTTTGTGGGTTGCCCTGGGGGCTGTCTTCATCAACAAAACCGGCCGACTTGCCGAGGCAATGCTTTCAAAAATATGGCTGTTGTTTTTGCTGTACCTGCCGGCCTTCGTGATTCAATGGGTGTTAATTGTCCAGGCACGGCAGCTTGCGCAGATTCAGACTTATGAACTGCCATCAGTGTGGGCGATGCTGCTTTTGTCGGTGCTGGTCAATGCGCCGCTGAGTTTATTGACTGGAATGCTGTTTCCACTGGCCTGTCGCTGGTTTTCGCAGCAGTCCAAATTAGCCGTATCGCGGGTATATGTTCTTGAGGCGGCGGGTAGTTTCTTTGGCGGTCTGGCTGTTACAATCCTGCTTGGGATTGGGCTGGGTTCAGTAAAGGTATTCGCGGTCCTGGCTTTTATTCTTGCCGCTGCTGTTCTGCTTATAGAGATAGTGAAGATAGTTCTAAGTAAAGCCTCAACAATTGGGGCGATGGTTAGGGTTTCAATATTATTTATACTTTGCGCAATTTTTCCAGCTGGTCTGTATTTGGGAATAGACCGGATATTTACTTCGCAGATTCAGGAATTGAAATGGTCAAAGTTGCTGCCGCCTGAGGCATTTGAAGGGTCATTCCAAACAGCACAGGCCGAATATCTGTATGGGACTTATCAGGGCCAGTTGGTAGTTGTAAGAGAAGGCGGTACGGTAGAGGCTCTTTGGGACCACGCCACCTATGGACAAATTGCAGCAACGGTTTTGTGCCAAAAACCTGATGCCGAGAAAGTGCTTATCGTCGGTTCCGGTTTGGGGCTGTGTCGTGAGTTTCTGCGCTTAGAACAAATACAAGAAGTTGGCTGGGCTTATTGTGACGATGAATATCCGGCCGAGCTTGAGAAAATCATTCCGGAGTCGATGCAAACATCAGATGGTCGGCTGAACCGAGTTAGTAGAGATGTTCGGCAGCA
>CAZNXD010000147.1:0-2360 GCA_964576935.1 uncultured Pirellulales bacterium
TTGTCGCGATTGTATTTTTCTTTATTTTTGCCCAGACAATCACCGGCTCCAGAACTGTCCACAAGCTGCTCGAAAAGCTCATCAGGCAAAACGAAGAAATTGCACAGCTTTTGAGGCAGTTAAAGACCAACACCAGCCCCAAGAGGTCCGAAAAGGAAAAAGATTCTTAGTATCGATTTGTTAAGGCCTGCACTAATTAGGCCTGAAATTTTCCACTCCGGCAGGGGTTTTTTCGAACCGTTAGGGGCACTTTGCGTAAAGTATTGAACAGTTATCTTGCCTTTTGTGCCGATACATGGTAGTATCAATGGCCTTTTAAAAGGCAAAAACCAGTATGGGGCTGAAAGATATATTTGAGTGAGTTTTTCCATAGCTAAAGCTAAGAATACAAATCGGAGGCGGTATCTTAAAGGGGCGGCTTTTGGCGCTCTGGGTTTTTGCACGCCCTGGGCTGTTGACCACACCGGAACTTCCAGGCAGTGGCTCGAGATTGTCGAGACCGACCTGAAGCTTGCCAATCTCGGCGAATCCTTTCACGGGCTCCGCATGGTTCATATCAGCGACCTCCACTACAGCAGGACCGTCAGCGGCCGGTATCTCAAAAACTGTGTCCAATGGATTAATAACCTTAATCCGGATGTGGTGGTATTGACCGGTGATTATATCACGCACGACTATTACGGCCGATTCAGACGAAAGGTCGTGAAGATTCTTGGACAAATCCAAAGTAAGTACGGCGTTTACGCCTCGCTGGGAAATCACGATTACGGTATCGGCGGCGGCCTGCATCGAATGAGAGAAGATAAGCTTGAGAAGATGATAGGGCAAATCGAAAAAACTCACGTTAAAATCCTGCGTAACTCGGCAAGCTGTCTTGAAATCGACGGACATAAACTCTGGTTTGTGGGCCTTGGTGATTTATGGGCCGATGATTTTCTGCCGCACATAGCATTTAAGGATGTTGATTCGGCCGGCGCTGTAATTGCCTTATCTCACAACCCTGATACCATAGAGCATCTGCACGACTATGATTGCGATATGGTTGTATCCGGCCATACACACGGTTGCGGTTTTGAATGGACCGCCTTTTCCGACAAGCCATTAGTCAATCGTCGGCAGTTCCGCGAAGGGATGTACCAGTTTGGCGATAAAAAACTCTACGTCAATCGCGGACTGGGAAGGCACGGAAGGTGGTTCAACAGAAGACCGGAAATTACCGTCTTCACTCTCTGCTAAACCGATTAGCCCCAGCACCTGCTTGTCCCGTATAAATTTATTAAATTTGTGCGGGGTGGCTGGGGCAGTTTAACCTATATTCTCCCCGTCACTTATCCCGAATAAAACTGATCGTTGCTGCCTGCGGTTCGGATACTTACCTTAATGTTCGCCTCCGACGAACTACTGTCTGTTTCCTCATCGCGGCCTCCGGCAGCAACTGGGGCAGTTGTTTTTGTTTAGCAGTCGCCGACACGGCGACTTATTTTTTTGTCATTCCTGCGAAAGCAGGAATCCACAACGGTTAGCCCCGTTGCTCGCGACGAGGGTTCTCAGATCTCAAATTTTATATCTCAAACCAATAAATATTGTTGGTGAATTTTTCGCCATTCCCTCACTCCTATACGCGATACTCTGACTACTGATTAAGCTCAACACGTTTACTGCCGATGAAATTATAGGCTTGCCAGCCTACAATAGGTAATTATTGGGAGATAAATTTCAAGTCCGACTAAAGACAACATACAACCAAGCATTGTTATACGTGGGAATATAAATGCAAAAACCAGTACCCGAAGATTTTGGACTAACCATTGAACGCTATAAACAAGCTAAAGAACAATCGGCTCATTTGAATGAAGCACATACCCGAGGGAGTGATATTCCTCCCTTGTTAATACTCGGTCTAAGTCTTTTATTTTTTATTTTATTATCAGTGGGAGAATTGATTTCTGAGGGCTTGGGATTCGTTGGCATAATCGCTTTTTTTATACTAGTGAAGGTTTTATGTGACTACTTTAATAATAAAGAAGAACGCGGGCGCCATAAAGAGTTCTCAAGACCTATATATCACAAAATACAACTTTATGAAGATGCTCTCGAACGGTATCAGCAAAAAAAAGAAGGGTACTGGAAGTCTTTGAAAGGGGTAAAGCTCGAAAGGGCCCTGGCACGTTCATATAAAGACCTAGGATATTCAGTTCGCCAGACAAAAGGCTCCGGCGACGATGGCATTGATTTAATATTATGGAAGGATAACGAAAAAGTAATCGTACAATGTAAAGGGCGTGAAAAACCGATTGGCGTAGCGGCTATCCGTGACCTCTATGGTGCAATGATACACTCAGGAGCTGCGAGAGCGGTTC
>CAZNXD010000147.1:2370-5030 GCA_964576935.1 uncultured Pirellulales bacterium
GATGGGGTCATAAAGTTTGCAAATGGGAAACCGATAGAGCTGCTTTCTGCAAAGGAACTTGTTGAAATGGCAGAAAGTGTTCGCAGTGATAAGCGGGCCGTTTGCACAGTTAAATGAATCAACCCAACCTTATTTCTTCTCAGTCTTTATACACACCGCTTTAGCCAAGGAATTTTGCGCTTTGATAATTCTGCTCATCTACCGCGGGCAAAACTTGCCGTTAAGTTTAAAACATTAAAGTTTTGGTAATTCGGATTTGTTTAGGATTTAGAGATTACTATTTAGGATTTACCCAGCACCTCGCGCACAATATCTCAGTTAACTAATTTTTATCCGCTAGCTTGTCCGCCGAAGTTTTTTATCCTTCGTAGCCTTGGCGAAGGAGGATAACGAAGGCGGAAGCTTCAGCGACGGCGGAAACCTATCAACCAGCCTGTTTTTTCGGCACCTGCAGGATTCTCTCACAACGTGGACACTTTACGGTATTACCTTTAAAGTTCGGCGGAACCTTCAGCTTTAACCCGCATATACAAGTCAGGAACACAAAACCGTTGACCACTCGCATAATGTCACCAACCTGCCGCATCTGCTGAGCCTTGCGTTGCTCTTTGACTGCCCGCTCGGATGCCTCTCGTACGGCGACCTGCTCTTTGCTGATTGCGGCACCCGGCACAACACTTTGGCGGTGAGTTGTCTTGCTGAACGCCTCGGAGTAGTCCCTGAACGATGCTCCGTGCGTCAGGTTACGGAGGATTTTTACACGTTCGGAGATGGGCGGATGAGTACTCGTAAGGTCCGAGAGTTTCATCTGCCCTTTTTTCTTGAAAGGATTAACGATGTACATCGGCGCCGAGACCTTATTGACTGTTGCCAGTTGCGGTGATGGGTCATTTGATATCTTTTCCAAAGCCGAGGCCAGTCCTTCCGGATAACGGGTCAGCCTTGCCGCTCCGGCATCGGCAAGGTATTCACGTCTTTGTGACAACGCAAAATAAAGCAGGTAGGCAAAAATCGGCGCCAGAATTGCCGCTAAGATTGCAATAATCATAATAACCAGTTGCGCCTGCCCGCCGCCTCCACCGCCCGAAGAGAATCTTCTCCTGCTGCCGCCAAGCGAGCTGTAGAACATGCCGCGAAAAAAGACCTGAGTAAGCAGTACGATAGTTCCGAGCATCACGCCAGCTAAGGTGACAAAGAGAATATCGCGGTGGAGGATATGACTCATTTCATGAGCGATGACACCCTGCAACTCATCACGGTTTAACCTTGCAAGCAGACCTGCCGTGACGGCTACCGAAGCATTCTGCGGATTGCGTCCGGTCGCGAACGCGTTGGGCGCAGGGTCCGGGATGATATATATCTTTGGCATTGCCGGCAAACCGGAAGCGATTTTCATCTCTTCGACAACATTGAATAGCTGAGGATGGACCTCTTTTGTGACCGGCTTTGCCCCGCTTGCCGCAAGAAATATCTGGTCACCGCTCGAAAAACTAACCAAAGTTAAAACCAGCCAGATAATCATAGCTGCTATAAGCCCGAAGAAGCCTCCATTAGGCCCCGCAATAGACAGACCAATAACGTAGCCCAACAGCAGCAGCACAGCCGCCATCAGGGCCATCAGTATTACCGAATTCCGCTTATTGGCCCGGATTAATTCCCACATAGCCTGCTAAGCTCTTTAAAAGCCTACTTTTGGAACCTCTCTCTCGGCGGCTACTTCAATCTCGAAGAAGTCCCGCTTACCAAAGGCGAACATCCCCGCTACGATATTCGACGGGAACATCTGAATCTTGTTATTGAAGAACAGCACCTGGTCGTTGTAATTCTGCCGCGAGAACGAAATCTTATTCTCGGTGCTTGTCAGCTCTTCCTGCAGCGAAAGGAAATTCTGGTTCGCTTTAAGGTCGGGATAGTTCTCTACAACCAGCAGGAATTTACTCAGCGCCTCACCGAGTGCGCCTTCGGCCTTACCGGCCTCAGCGGCACCCTTTGCCCCCATAGCCTGGCTTCTGGCATTCGTTATGGCCTCGAAGGTCTCTCGCTCATGGTGCATATAACCCTTAGCCGTTTCGACCAGATTGGGAATTAGGTCGTGCCGGCGCTTTAGCTGAACATCGATCTGCGACCATGAGTTGTCAACCTGGTTGCGAAGCCGCACGAGTGCATTGTAGACGCCGATTACGAAAAACAGCAGAACAACGACAATCACGGCAATAACAATAAGTGTTGGAATCATATTTTCACTCCCTAAATCAAAGCAGTTTTTAAGGAACTCATTACTTTGCGCTGAACTTATATACAGTCACCGTCGAATACTTTTCGCCCGGCCTCAGCACTGTCGAAGGAAACTCCAGCCTGTTCGGAGAATCCGGGTAATGCTGGCTCTCAAGGCAAAAGGCGTTGTGCTTATTGAATGTGGCGCCTTTGCCCTTGGCTGAACCGTCAAGGAAGTTGCCCGAATAAAACTGAAGGCCAGGCTCGGTCGTATATACTTCCATAACTCTGCCTGTTTTCGGCTCATAGACACGGGCAGCAAAAGATAACGAATCATCGGTACGGTTAAGAACATAGTTGTGGTCATAGCCGCCTTTAACATCTGCGATTCGTTCTCCAACTGTCTTCGGCTCGGTAAAGTCGAAAGGCGTACCTTTGACCGGCTT
>CAZNXD010000148.1:0-5017 GCA_964576935.1 uncultured Pirellulales bacterium
AGACTGCCCGGAATGTCGATTCGGCGATAGAATATGAAAACCTCGCCCGATTAGACTCTCAAGTGATTGCAGAGCTGACGGGTAAGCAAATCAACAGCTCCGCGACGAAACTGAGCACGTTTGCGGCATGTCCTTATCAATATTTCGCAAGATACGAGCTGGAGCTGAAAGAACGCAAGGAATTTACGTTTGAGCCTTTGGATAAGGGACTATTTTATCATAAGGTGTTGGAGAACCTGATTAAAGAATTGGGCCTGCGGAAGATAGATATTACGGAACTGTCGGATGATGAGCTGGTTGGTATTCTTCGAGAGCAGATAGCAGAGCTTTTGCGGGACGACAGTTTTGTCAGCAACTTTGTCGGCCATAGTAAACACAACGCGTATATCATCGCCTCGGCAAGTGACAGTCTCGAATTGTGCGTTCTTGATATTGCAAAGATGATTGGCGCGGGCGTATTTCGGCCGAGGCGTTCTGAAGTATCGTTCGATGACTACGGAATTGATATGCCGGATGGACGAAAACTGATTCTTCGAGGCAAGATAGACCGGGTGGACGAAGCCGAAATCGACGGTGAAAAGTGCGCCCTTATATTCGATTATAAACTGCGAGGCCGAAGCTATAGCTGGTCATGGTTTTACCACGGGCTGGATATGCAGCTTGCGATATACATGCTGGCGGTACGGCAGACGAAAGTAGAACCTCTCGGCGCGTTTTTCATACCTGTCGAAGTCAGCGCATCTGGAAGCTCACTCGGCAAAATCACACAACAGGCAGGAAGATTCGAGCATAAGGCCAACGGGATATTTAACGGGGAATACTTCAAACATCTCGATGGGCAAGTCGAGAGCAGACAAAGCAGATTCTACAATTTCCAGGTCAGCAAGGATAACCAACAGTACGGCGATTACGGCAGAAGCGGGTCTTTGAAGAAGGACGATTTTGAAAAGGCGCTGGCGTTTGCACAACAGAGAATAATCGAATTGGTAAGTGAAATCGCGGCAGGTAAGATTGAGGTTCGGCCCTACCGCTTAAATAACAATGTACCTTGCGGCTACTGTAAATATAAATCGGTTTGCAGATTCGACTGGCAGATAAACAATTATCGAGTATTGGAGCCTGTTGATAAGAAGGCGGTGCTCGAGAAGATATGAAAAAGATTAAGTGGACATCACAGCAAAGACGCGCGATTAAGCATCGCGGAGCTGATGTACTGGTAACAGCATCGGCGGGTACGGGCAAGACGGCGGTGCTGTCGGGCAGGTGCGTCGATATCGTAGCGGATAAAAATGTCTGCCCGGACGTGTGGAGTGTGCTGGTTCTGACTTTTACCGACGCTGCGGCTGAGCAGATGCGTGACAGAATAGCCCAGCAGCTTCGCAGGGCTTATACAGAAACAAAAAACGCACATCTGAGAGAGCAGCTTGTACTGTTGCAGGGTGCGGATATCAGTACGATACATTCGTTTTGCAAGAGGCTGATAACGGAATACTTCTATAAGCTGGGTGTCGACCCGACGTTTGGTATTATCGACGCCGACGAACAACGGCTGCTAAAATCAGAGGTGTTGGCACAGACGATAAACTGGGCGTGGGAGCAAAGTAATCTTACACAGGGTCTTAAAGAATTGCTCGATGGTCGAAATATCGGCGGCAGCGGGGATTTTCTTACTACGGTTATAGATATAAGCGATTTTCTCGAAACTGTGGTCTGGCGAGATAACTGGTATGAGCAAGTGACGCAAAACGCACAGGCGGGCGAGTTTTCGGGGACGAAACAAAAAGAGCTCGTCACGAAGCGATTAAATGAGGCGATAAGCGCCATTCAAGGCTGTAGTGGGGCCTATCAGAAACTGGCAAATGGAACCGGCTGGAGTGAAAAAATCAGGCAGAGCCATCTCGAGCCTCTGGAAAAATTATCGAAGCTCTTAGAGCAGGACAAATGGGATGAATTTGCCGCGGCGCTGCTGGAATTCAAGAAACCTCGTACGTATGCTCCCAAAGACCTTGATAAACCTGCCGCGGAACTATTGGCTAACACGGTCAGGGACGCTCTGAGCGTTGTTGAGCAGTTGAGTGAGTATGCAATCCTCAATCCCGATTATATGGAAAAAATCGGAGTCTCGGCTGGTCGGCAGGTGCTGGTTTTGATTGAGCTTGTCAGAAAATTCGAGAAGTTATACAGCCAGGCCAAGCAGAAACTGAACCGGATGGATTTTGCGGATTTGGAGCGGTATGCGTTGCGGCTGTTGGCTGATGAAACAAATAGTGAGGGACAATTGATACGAACGGAAGCGGCAAAAGCTCTGTGTAACAGATACAAATATATTTTCGTTGATGAGTATCAGGATATTAACCCGGTCCAGAAGGCGATTCTGGATTTGCTTTCCAATAAAGGAGGAGTCTTTGTCGTAGGCGATGTTAAGCAGAGTATATACGCATTCCGCGGGGCCCAGCCGAGGATATTCGCGAAGGACCTCGAAGGAATTAAAGATGAAATTTCTGAAGCGGCTGAGTCGGTTCGTGTAGATTTGAACAATAACTTTCGCTCGGCCAAGGGCATACTCGATTTTATCAATACAGTCTTTAGCAGGATAATGCGCCGGGAGCTTGCAGAAATAGACTACGACGAGGCGGCAAGATTAAAACCGGGCGAAGAGCAACAAGCAGCCGAGGTAAAGGGCCCGAGAGTCGAGCTGCACATACTCGACGAGAAGCTCGAAGAAGAACCGGTCCAGCAGCAGGATGAGGCCGCGAGCGAACAGCAGGAAGATTCCGATATCACCACAGCCCGGCAGAGACAGGCGGCAATGATTGCACAACGGATAAGGCAGATGGTCGGAGCCGATACAGGCAAAGCGGAGTTTGAGGTATCCGATGTCGACGCTCAATGCAGGCGGCCAGTCGAGTATCGTGACATTGTGCTATTGATGCGGTCGGTCGCAAAACGAGTCAATGACTATGTCGAGGTATTCCAGTTAGCAGGGATACCGGTTAGCTGTGAGGCGGCGGCGGGATATTTTGAGGCGACGGAGATTCGAGACTGTCTGTGTTTACTGAAAGTTTTGGATAATCCGCAGCGTGACATTGAGCTGGCGGCGGTGCTTCGAGGGCCGATATTTAGTATCAGCGATACGGAACTGGCGAAGATAAGGTTGTTCGGGCAAGTAAGCGAAAAATGTAACAGCTTCTATGATTGCGTGGTGAAGTATAGCCAAGCCGGGCCCCAGAAGGAGCTTGCGGATAAGCTGAAAGACGTGTTGGCTACGATTGAAAGATGGAGAGAAACCGCCAGACGCGAGAAACTTTCGGATTTGATTTGGCAGATTTACGGCGAGAAGAAACTTCCGGCGTTTTATTCGGCATTGGCTAACGGCAAAAACAGGCGAGCAAACCTTCTTAAACTGCACGAACGGGCTATTCAGTTCGAAGGATTCGCGAGCAGTTCAGGTGTGGTTTCGCTTGGCAGGTTCATTTCGTTCATAGAGCGGCTGCAGGAATCGGGGGCTGAATGGTCGACGGCTGAGCCTGAAGATGCGGCGGCAAATGCGGTACGAATAATGAGTGTGCATAAAAGCAAAGGACTGGAATTTCCGGTGGTATTTCTGGCTGAGCTGAATTCGCCCTTCAATATGGTGGATGTGAGACAGCCGGTACTGATTAACAGCGAAGACGGGCTGGGGATAGAGATAATTGAACGACAGGCAAATGCACGATTAAGCAGTGCGGCACATCAGATAATAGCCGAGAACAAGCGAATGGAGAACCTGGCCGAGGAGATGCGAATACTATATGTGGCGATGACCAGGGCCAGAGAACGGCTGATTCTCAGCGCATGCAAGAAAAAGAAAAACTGTGCGGAAGTGCTGGCTAAGGCATCTCTGCTGGATGCTGAAGAGATGACCGGCCAGCAGCTGGCTAACTGTAAACGCGCAATGGATTGGATTCTGTTCGGGCTGTCAGGCCAAGCTGACCTGCATAAGGCTTTTGAGACAGCACTCGAGGTGGAAGCGGAAAGTGATGATTTGCTTGAGTTAAAACTCTATGGCACAGATGAGCTAAGAGTACTTTCTGATTATATTCAACAACTTAGGACAAAAAAAGCCCCGATAAGTGTCGCTGGAAAAGCGGAAAAGAAAAAAGGAGATTCGGCATTACTTAAGACAATCAAGCAATTGTTAAGCTGGCAGTATGAACACACAGAAGCTACCGCCCTGCCGTCAAAGCAATCAGTTACGAGCCTGACGCACAGGGATGACGAATTTGTCGTTATGGATTATTCGAGAGCATTAGAGAGGTTGCCGGTTGCACTGATGAGCGGTGATAGCAGATTGGCGGCGGCGACTGAAGGTCGAATCGTAGGTACGGCAACACATACGGTCATAGAAAAACTCGATTTGAGAAGACCTGTAAACAAAGAAGCTGTTGAGACAGTTATAGAAAACCTCATTGGGCAAGGTGTTATAAGCAACGAAGCCGCAAGGTGTATCGATGCAGATTCGATTACAGCGTTTTTTGAGAGTGAGCCTGGAAAACTGGCAATCGATGAGACCAATATTGTTGAGCGTGAGTGGCCTTTTACCTATGCGATGGAGGCCGGTGAGGGAGAAAAGATAGTAGTACAGGGAATTATAGATATGCTGGTAAAGACCAACGACGGTCTTTGGATTATAGATTTTAAGACAGACCATGTTAATACTGAGCAGATACAGCAGCGGGCTGAGAACTATCGGGGGCAGTTGGAATTATATGGCAAGGCGGCGGAGACGATACTAAAAAGTAAAGTGCTTGGTCGCTGGCTGTATTTTCTTTCGCCTCGCCGCGCAATTAGCGTGTAACCAAAGCGGTTAATAATACTACGTATGGTATATAGCCAATTTCACCTCGACCACATTTTGGGGGCAGTTCCACTTAGCGAAAGATACATATTTGTCTTGGCTCTTTCCGTCTGAAAAACTGGACCTTTTGAAAATGAAGAGGCTGTAAGGAGCAGAGCCAAAGAACATCAGTCTTGGTTA
>CAZNXD010000149.1:0-5003 GCA_964576935.1 uncultured Pirellulales bacterium
ATGGGCCTGTCAAGCCTAACACTTATGGGGTGCTGGAATTGTGCAGGCGGTTCGCCGTCGAGCCGCAACAGACTATGATGGTGGGGGACTATCTTTTCGATGTGCAGTGCGCGAACGAGGCGGGGGCGGTTTCCGTATTATTAGCCAGCCATGAGCAGGCGGACGAATTTGCGCCGCATGCGGATTTTGCGATTGACAGGATTGATGAAATACTTGAAATAATTGAGCAGAGGAACAATCAGCAATTATGAAAGTACGAATTACAAGATTTGCAGCGGCTTTAATAAGAATAGAAAGATGAGGATATTTACGAAGATATTATTTTTTCCGGCTGTGTTTTTTGGCCTGGTGGCTTTTTGCGGATGTGTATTTGACCCTATACCTTTTTATGCTCCTGATAAATTGGAGGGCAAAGCCAACAGCTTTAAAATATCTACTAATAGATTATTCTTTCTCTATTCCAAGGCGGATGAAGATATAATACAGGGGGTAACCGTCGAGGATAGAACAGAAAAAGTAAAGGTATGGGAGATAGAGGCTATTCGTGAAATTGGAGTGAGAAACTTCGAGGTTACAGCGGGCGAAGTGCCGGAAGGTTTCGAACAGTTAATTCCAGAGCCGAATGAAAAATTCGAACCTGTACCCGGCAGGCGATATATTATATATATACATACAAAATTTGCAGATGACCCCAGATACTCGCCGCACATCGGGGGTTATGGCTGGGTAGCAGAGCCTTCGAATGGGAATGATTGATAGATAAATCGAGCAACAGGAACAATGAATAGGAATATTTTAAATTGGGCTATCGCGGCAGTAGTATCGGCGGGCAATCTCTGCTGGGGGCAGGGCTGTGCGGAGGTATCGAACGCAAAGCCTGTCACAGTCGAACCGAAACAGAATAAGCCGGTCGATGATGTACTTGCCAAACTGAGCGAGAGGGCGGGGACGCTTAAATCGTATCAGTGCAATGTCGAATATCTATTCAGTCAGCCTTTGTTCGATTCGCAGACGCTGAGGACGGGTACGATGTATTACCTTAGAGACGGTAGAGATTCTCTGCTGAGGATAAACTTCGATACCATCAAGCAGGACGAGGACGAGGCTGAAAAGTACATCGAGCAGTTTGTCTTTGACGGTATATGGCTCAACCGAATTGATTATCAGCTCAAGCAGGTAAAGAAGCATCAGCTAATCGACCCGAACGAGCTTGACCCGAACGAATCGATTGACGCGTTCGATTTGATTACAGAGCATCTGCCGATAGTCGGCTTTACGAAAACCGAAAGGCTGAGAAAAGAGTTTGATATAAAGCTGGCTGACACCGAACAAGCTGAGCCAAATATCCCGATTGAATTGAAAATGAAGGTCAAGCCTGATTCGATTTACAAGGATGACTATACCTCGATAGATTTTTCGATTGACAGAAAGTTATATCTTCCGGTCGGTGTCACCGCTTATTCGACCGAGGAGGATATCTATCAGTTCAAGTTTATCCGGCCGAAGGTCAATGAAGAACTGGAGCGCAAGACTTTTAAGCTGGATATTCCAAAAGATTTTCCAAAACCCGAAATTGTACCGCTGCGAAAAGCGAAAGAGGATAAGCAGAAACAGAAAGGATGAAAAATGGCTAAAGGGATAGTGATTTATTATTCGCGAAGCGGCAATACGGAAAAAATGGCCAGAATTATTGCTGAAGCCATGAACGACGAAGGTCTTGACACCGATTGCAAGAGTGTTGATAAGATCAAGGCCCAACAATTACTTGATTACGATGCTATTGTGATGGGTTCGCCGACGTATTACGGTCATATGGCCAGTCCAATCAAACAACTCATCGATGACATGGTTGGTTTTCACGGCAAACTCGACGGCAAAGTCGGCGGGGCGTTCAGCAGCTCAGCCAATATCGGTGGTGGAAATGAGACTACAATAATGGGGATTTTAGAGGCCTTTTTGATAGCTGGGTTTGTAGTCCAGGGTGACCCTCAGGGTGACCATTACGGGCCGGTTTCTATAGGCAAACCCGACGATAGAGTGGAAAAACAATGCCAGCGTAGAGGTCGCAGGATTGCCCAGCTTGCCAAAAACCTGTTATCTTAAGCCGTTTTGCAAAAAAAACCTGCTTTTTCGGGCAAAATAAGCATTTTTCTTTGACAAAGCAGTATTGCAGGGTTAGTTTCCTGTTGTTTTTAACGGCTTTGAGTGGAGGAATACTCGAATGCAAGAGTATGAAGATTTAAAAGCATTAGTGGCTGAGTGTGAGGCGGATATCAACAAGGCTATAGGGGGCAATAAGGCTGCAGGAACCCGCGTTCGTAAGCAGATGCAGCGGGTAAAGCAGGCGTCCCAGGCGGTTAGAAGCCGCATCCTTGAGATACGCTCGACAGATTAATTATCTGCCGGACTGATTTGCCGAACGCTTTATTGTCCCCTGCGCTTGGGAGCAGGGGAAATTGTTCAGCCGAGACTTCACACAGTCTCGGCGTTTGTCTATTAGAGACGCACTTTAATTACGGGGTGATTATATGCCTCCGGCATTGTTTTTTGATTTGTCAAAGATTGATTTGAATGGCGAAGATGTCTTTACTAAGGCGGATATCGGAAAAGAAAATCCGCAGCGTTACGAGATGCAGCACCTTGACGGTATCCTGTGGTATGATAAACCCAGCCGTCTTGTCCTCGGCTACAAGGATATTACTGAAAACGAATTCTGGGTTAGAGGGCATATTCCCGGCACTCCGCTGATGCCGGGTGTTATAATGATAGAGGCCGCGGCGCAATTGCTGAGTTTTTATGTTAAGCATGTTTTTGAGGTGGAGGGGTTCATCGGTTTTTCAAGCATTGAGTCAGCCAAGTTCCGCGGGCGGGTTGTACCGGGCGACCGGCTTCTTTTGCTCGGCCATATCACATCTATCAAGAGCCGAAAGTTCACGGCTGAGATTCAGGGGGTTGTCGGCGATACGATGGTCTTCGAGACTAATGTCTCCGGCATGAATGTCTAATTCGTTCTGCGTTCTGCGTACTGCGTATCGCGATAAGGTGTTAAACACGAAGACACCAAGACTCTAAGGCACGAAGAGAATGAAGGAATTTTAATCGCAGATTCCGCTGATTTCGCAGTAAAATAAACCACGAATTAACCCGCCTTCGCCAAGGCTTCGGCGAGGCAAGCACGAATGAACACAAACTTATATTTAACCACAGATTACACAGATTTCACGGATTTAGCTTTGACGCGGTGTCTTCGACGGCCTTGGTGTTCTGCGCCTCAAGAGCTTTCCACAAGTAAACTTGTTCAAGCTCGTTGGGCTTGTCCACAGATACTAACGTATCTTTCGTCAAAGCTTGACAAACGCAATTATAGTCATCTCAGATAGCGAGCTTTTCGTGCCGGTTAGTTACCTTTGTATTTGGGCTGTTTGACAGCCTGCTTCAAAGCTTTAATGATTACAACTCACTATGAAGGGCACTGAGGGTATAAGTGCACAAGTCACAAGGCGAATTAGTCGCTCGTCGCTCGGCCCATGGCCCACGGAAGGAATTAAAGTGTGGATTGGCCCGTTTTTTTTATCGCTGATTACAATGATTGCACTGGTTTTTAGCCAAAGATTTACGTGGCTTAGCGATAAAAAAGGTGCTGCAAATATGCCGACAGTATTTACACATGCTTTTATTCCTTTGGGATTAGGTAAGACTGCAACGGATAAAAAGCTGCCGTTGAAGTTCTGGTTGTTGGGTGTGTTATGCTCGGTGCTGCCGGATGCTGATGTTATTGGCTTTAAGTTTGGCATTGCATATGGGGACTTTTGGGGGCATAGAGGCTTTTTCCACTCAATATTTTTCGCGTTTTTATTAAGTACGGCGATAATATTTTTAGCGTTTCGCAAATTGCGAATATTTTCAAAGCAGTGGTGGCTGAGTTGGCTATTCTTTTTTATTGTAAGCAGTTCACACGGCATCCTTGATACATTTACGAACGGAGGTTTAGGAATAGCATTGTTGAGCCCGTTTAATACCACACGGTAGTTTTCCCCGTGGAGGCCACTTGTTGTTTCGCCGATAGGGCTTCGATCGTTCCTTTCTTCCTGGGGGATGGCATCGCTGTTAAATGAGTTTTATTTGCTATGGCTTCCATTGATAGTGGCACTTATAATCGCAAAGGCATATCGTAAGATAGGGGGCAGGATTGAAAATAAGATATGAAGAGGTGCACGCAACAGTAACCCCCGAATAAAGATAAAACCCGCGACGTTGCCGCGGGCTAACAAACCTAAATTTAACGACACGGCGCGCGGCCCATCTGCTGGTACGGCTTGTAAAGCAGAGAAGATTTTGATAATATAATGCATTCGTTAGAGATGGAAATCATTTGTAATGGCCGTAAAAAAGAAGAAGAAATCTAAAAAAAAACGTTCCTCGAAGGTATCTAAACCCAGCGGTAAACGGTTATGGTTGTTCCGTATCATCGCTGTGGTTGTTATTCCCCTGCTTTTTTTCGCAGGGCTGGAACTTGTTCTGCGGCTTTTTGGTGTCGGCTATACGACGGACGCTGTGATTGAACGCAATGTCGACGGGAGGACGATATGCTGCAACAATTTACAATTCGGTTGGCGGTTCTTTCCACATAATATCGCACGTGAATTTCCCGGCTTTGCTTTTGATGCTGAGAAACCGCCCGAGACATACCGTGTTTTTGTTCTGGGTGCTTCGGCTGCTCTGGGGGTCCCGGAACCGGCGTACAATTTCGGACGCATCTTAGAAGTTATGCTCAATGAGAGGTACCCGGAAACAAACTTTGAGGTGATTACGACGGCAATGGTCGCAATCAATTCGCATGTTGTTTTGGAAATCGCGAAAGACTGTGCAGAGTATGACCCGGACCTTTTTATTGTGTACCTCGGCAATAACGAAGTCGTTGGGCCATTTGGTCCGGGAACCGTTTTTTCCTCCGCGTCTCCGAGCCTGTCTTTCATCAGAGCCAATATAGCCCTGAAATCGAC
>CAZNXD010000150.1:0-1741 GCA_964576935.1 uncultured Pirellulales bacterium
CTCAAAGTACTGTTCTATTGGCTTGAACTTCAGCAAAGTTCTGTTGACTTTTGTCTCAAACAAGTCCTTGCGATAGTGTATAGCAAGATAAAGCTTAGAGTCTATAAATGATAGAGAGATCTTCTTTCCGCTTTTCTTTTTGAATTCTGTGATTCTTTCCATAAGGCTTGGTGACAAAATATACCTGGCTTCGACTTGACTATCGCCGTGAACTACAAAATGCTTTTCAAATTCTGTATCTTCAAGTTTGATTAACTCTCCTCGACTTTTGTTGATTATCTGAAGTTTCTGACCGAAACGCCCCAATATTCTTTCCGCTCTGTCCGGCAAAACAACGGTTTTACCCTTAAAAGATTTGTTGAAATCAGCAACAAAAAACAGACCTTTGAATATAATATGCAGATATACTCCTTTGCCCGTGCTAACTTTGTAGGCTGAATATAATTCTGAAAGCTCAATTTCAGTTTCGCCTATCTTGCCTCTAATGTAATCATCACCAATATAAATATCATGTGCTATTTGAAAAAGATGCGATTTAATGAAGTCTGACTCTTCAATGTGTCGATTGCGGTAGTAGCTAAGATTTTCGTCTATAAAACGCACAAGTGGTTCGATGACATTTTGCTTGAATAGCGGCCTGTATTCACGTTCTATTATCCCTCGTTTATAAGCCCATAAAACCCAAATCACCGGCATAAAGAGGACTATCAGGGGCGGATAATTAGGTGCTGAATAGCATAGCATCATGATACAGAGGCCTGTCGAGACAAATGCAAAGGTAGTAAGCATCCGAGATTGCCTTACCATCGCCACGCGCTCTTTTTCAAGAATCCGCAGACGCGGCAGTAAAAAAGCCCAATAGAATTCTCTCAGCTCATCTGTAGTTTTCATGTAGGCTCGGTTTTACATTCTTTTTATTTTTTGAACAGTGCCTCGGTGTCGATGTCCTGGCGTTGCTCTTCGGGAATTTCGAATACTCTCTTGGTCTTATAGCTCATCATTGTGGCCATGATGTTGGTAGGAAGCATCTCAACTGCGTTGTTATAATCGGTTACAGTGGCGTTGTAGGCCCGTCTGGCTGCGGAAATCTGCTCTTCAACTTCGTTCATAGTTCGCTGCAGCTGCATGAAGTTTTCGCTGGCCTTTAGCTGGGGGTAATTCTCGACAGCAACCATTATTCCGCCGAGCATCTTGGAAATCTTATTGTCCAAATCGACCTGCTCATCGTCACTGAGATTGCCTGATACCGCCTTGGCACGTAATTCGGTAACTTTTTCCAGAAGCCCTCTTTCGTGCTTCATGTACTCTTTGACGGTGGTGATGAGCTTAGGTAAAAGGTCGTAACGCTTTTTTAGCAGCGCATCAATAGTACCAAAAACATTCGTCACCTGGTTCTTCTTGCCGATAAGGCTGTTGAACATTAAGGCGATAATTACAACAACAGCTATAACGATTCCGATTGCAATCCACATAATCTATTCTCCTAAAAAGGCTCCCAACTCTTTTTTATTCGACCACAACTGCTGTGCCGTAAACCAGTATTTCAGAGGCCATTGACATCATCATAGAGGTTGCGAAATTGACTCCGACGATAGCGTTGGCACCGAGTTTTTCAGCTTCTTCGGTCATTCGGTCAATCGCCTGCTCACGGGACTCGGCCATCATCTTTGTATAATCGGTAATTTCGCCGCCGACTATGTTTCGAAGCCCGGCCATGATATCCCTGCCGAGATGCCGAGCT
>CAZNXD010000150.1:1751-5001 GCA_964576935.1 uncultured Pirellulales bacterium
GTCTTTTTTCCAGAAGTACAGCCGTTCCCGCAGTATTGAAACAAACAGAACTGCAACACCTGCGATAAAAGCCAGAATAGTCACTTTCAAAATCACTTCTACCGTCGGGTCTTTGATAAGGGCCTCGACAGCTTTGAAACCGCTGTAGATAAGCAGTGCGATCCCGGCTATGGACATCAGAATCCAGCCTATGCCGCGCTCGATGCGGTTATAGACGCCCGACCAGTACTGCTGCCACATCGCATCTTCGGGCTCGGCCAGTGCGACTGAATCGGTGATGTTCTTTAGCTTTTCGAACTGTTCGAATTCGGCGGCACAATCCTTACAGGATTGAATGTGCTTCTCGAACCTGCTTTTCTGCTGGTCGTTAAGCTCACCGTCGAGATATCCCATCATAAGGTCTTTGTATTCAGGGCAGCTCATTGCTGCTGACCTCCTTTCTGACGCTCAAGTTTTTCTTTAAGTTTCATTCGAGCGTGATATAGCCTGCTTGTAACAGTACCAACACTGCAAAACAGAACTTTAGACATCTGTTCATACGAAAGATTACGAAAATGCCTCAGCACAATCACCTCACGGTGTTTCTCATCCAACCTGGTGATTGCCTGCCAAACCCGGCTTTGCAACTCCTTTGTCTGGGCTGCTGTCTCCGGAGCGGCACAGTCACTTTCAAAAGTATCGCCGTACTGCTGGGCTATAGCGTCAAGTGAACAGCTCGGCCTGCTTTTTCTTTTGCGGAGATGGCTGAAGCAAAGATTTCGAAGTATCTGATAGAACCACTGAAAGAACCCCCAATTCAGATTAAGACTTCTGATATTTATATAAGCCCTGATAAAAGCCTCCTGAGAAAGGTCCAGTGCGTCTTCTCGATTACCGACCAGCCCCAGGGCGATAAAATACGCGTCTTTCATATATTTGTTGACGATGGCCCCGTACGCATCTTTTGAGCCGCTGCGGCAGCGTTGTATCAGTATTGATTCGTCTGTGCAGGCGTTTTTCAACTTTCCAAGGCCTCTTTTTACCTGTGCCAAATTTTCAAAAACCGCCGCCCAGCCATGTCCCGTATACATAGACTCCGGCCGAGTTAAGTTTATTCAAAAAATCCTGCCATACCACAAACAAGTAAGAAAAAAGCTCCCAATGATACTTTTTTCGGTTTTAGACCCTATATTACGACAGTTAAAGGCCGTTATTTCGCAGGTGATTCGCGCAGCAAGCACAAATGGCTTTTGCCTTTACAAAAAGTAGGGCCTTCGGTAAAATTAGGCGCCTTATGGCAGGAAAAATAGTCATCAATACTGAACGCTGCAAGGGCTGCGGCCTGTGTGTCATCGTATGCCCTAAAAACAGCATCGTCATTTCCGATGAATCCAACAAAAACGGTTACTTCCCGGCAAAGTTTGAAGGCAGCCAGTGTACCAGCTGCTCTGCCTGTGCAATTATATGTCCCGAAGCCGTAATAGAAGTTTACACCGAAGGCAATATTGTCGCTATCGACCAGTCAAAGAAGAAGAAACCAGCTCTTAGCAAGCCAAAGACATGACGGAACGGATTCTAATGTGCGGCAATGAGGCCCTCGTGCAAATACCATGGTAGCGGGTGATTGGTCTGCCTGTGGCGGAAGTCCTCACACAGAGCCGTGTATAAACGAAGTCATTCGGCTATTTGAAGTTGTGCGAAATTGCCGATAGGAACCTAAATGAAGGTGAGCAATATGTATCAAAAAAGAATATTTTGTCCAACCCTTGCGTCACTTAGGCCTTATCTTATTCAAGACTTATCAGCTTTGGTTATGGCGATTAGCTGCTGGCTTATTTATTCCTTTGTCAAGTCAGCGTGGTTTACAATGCTTTTTTCTATATTGTTCTCGCTTTTTGCAATTTTGCTTCTTTTTACGTCACTCACAGTAGCTACTAAGCGCGCCACTGTGACCGAGTCAAGCTTAGATATGAAGGCAGTTGGCTTGCGGACACAAATCCACTGGGAAGATATAAGCAAAGTCCAGATTATTGAGAAATTTCGTGGTTATTTGCCACCTGCGCGAGCCGATAGATTAATATTAATCTCCTCAGGGAGAGGAGATGTGGTGACACTTAACTCAAATTCATGGCCAGAGGACGATGAAGAGGATTTCTTGAGAATTCTTCGTGAAAAAGCGAGTGAACATGGTTTTCCAATATCAACTGGAACGACGAGGTGCTAAAAATGCGTATTTCTGCGTTCGTAACATGGGCTTTATTCCTCATTTGGGTTGTATTCACCTTGTGGATTGGTTTCGGTTATGGACATTATATTTATTTGCTTGGCTGTGTTATATTCTGGATATTAGGGTTTAATACGGTCAAATTTTTCAGCAGGAAACCGTCCTTACCCGACCCTTTAGGATTTGCTAGATTGTTTGATACTTTATTTCTCAGACACCCACGAGGATGGGCACTCTTACTATTATTGCTGTGTGATTGGTTTCTAGCGGTTATTGTTTTCGGGCACGGCATATTTGAAAAAGCAGCTTTAGAATCAGGGATGGGATCTATGAGCTGGTTTATACCGGGAGCCATGGCTGGGCTCACAGGTGGCTGGGGTTTTGCTCTATTCCGTTGATTGGTTAAGTATTATTAACAAATGTCCAATGTCTCTTGTTATTAGGATGACTTCGTACAACACAGTGTTTGTAGGAAGCCACGCTTCCACAAATAAGGCTAATCGTTGTACAGCGTTCGGAACTTTCGATCTTTCGGATTAATGCATGGTGCAACATCATTCTCAAATCAGGGTAAGCATGAGCGAACGAGTGCTAATGTGCGGCAATGAGGCCCTCGCTGAAGCTTCTATCATTGCCGGGTGTGACGCTTATTTTGGATACCCTATCACCCCCCAAAATGAAGTCACAGCTTATATGTCTCGGCGCATGCCCCAGGAAGGTAGAGTCTTCATCCAGAGTGAAAGCGAGCTTGCCGCCATCAACATGGTCTTCGGCGCTTCAGCCACCGGTAAACGAGCAATGACAAGCTCGTCCAGTCCGGGCATAAGTCTCATGCAGGAAGGCATCAGCTATTTAGCAGGAGCGGAACTTCCTTCTGTAATTGTCAACGTGATGCGCGGGGGACCGGGTTTAGGTAACATCGCTCCGTCTCAGGGCGACTATTTTCAGGCGACCCGGGGCGGCGGCCACGGTGATTACCGAACGATTGTATTAGGCCCATCAACTGTGCAGGAATTGGCTGACTGTATGCCGCTGGCCTTCGAGCTG
>CAZNXD010000151.1:0-1703 GCA_964576935.1 uncultured Pirellulales bacterium
GTTAGTTGTAATGTTGGTTTTGACTTATTAGGTATGTTGAATTCTATAAGAAAACCCCTGTGCCCATTTGCATAATTGCACCACATTTCGAAGGAGAAGGGATTGTCAGTAAGAGAAAGCACCCCGTACGTATTTATTCTTGGTTCTATCAAGTTTAGACAATACCAGTCGTGTATGCTTGGCATCGTGATTCCTTGGCATTTATATCGCTTGAAATTATTGCCTTCTGAGTCAAACCTTATAGCAGGATTAAACTCAACAGGATCATTCAGAGCAGCAGGCTGAGTAAATCGTATTTTGTGATCACAAAAAATACCGTTCACTACTTCAGGTGCATCTGATACATATTTAAATAGCGTCCCTAATTTATTTATCTTTTCTTTTTCTGTACTCATTAGCAATGATTACCATATCAATAGTATTACACAATTTGCCTATCCCACAAGGCTATTTCTACTCATCAAACTTCAGAAACCGCTTTTTGTAATACTTTGTTTAAAGGCTCAATTATTTTGTTAAAGCATGTGCCTCTTACATACTTACGTTGTAGCCAACCGCTCTGAAGAGCTATTATCCTGTATTCATGTTTATTATCATCAATATTGCGCACCGCAAAAATTGGGCCACCACTCATTCCTGAAATATCTTTCAGTAAATTCCCACTATCATCTCGAATAGGACAAACCTGCCCATAGAAATTATTTTCCTTTGTCCAAAAATCATTCTCTGATTGATGTACAATAGGATTCTCTTTTACCAGCGGTATCGATACAAGAGTGCTCGAAGTCATAAAATCGAATGAACTGGTATTGGTCCATATTTGCTTAGACTCTGTAAATTCTTCTGGAATACCAACAAGGTAATACCCTTCTGCTTCAAACTCATCAAGTTTCCAGTGAGCTTCTGTTAATGGAACACTTTCTTTAACTTTTAGAATTTGGTCAGCATAAAATTGCCGTAATACGACAAATCCCAAATCATATCCATCAATATCATCTATAATAAATTTTTTTATATCCTCGTAATCGCAGACAATACATTTAGCTGCGTCATCAGAATAGTTATCGATCCATCTCGATTTAATTACCCTGACTTTATCATTCTGGAAGAGTTCTTCCAACTTTTTTAAGACATGCCCAGCAGTCATCCATATTAAAAAATCTTTGGTAAGAATGAGAAAGCCAGAAACCCAACATGACTTTGGAATACCTTCCAATAAATACTGTATATTTAATGCCATAAAGTGCTTCTGGGCATAAGTATTGAAAATTTTCGCTATCTTCTCATTAACCCACCACAAATTTTCTTTCTTTTTTGGCACATTGTCTCCGATTGACTCAACACATAAAAGCGGGCCTCATTTTAGAGACCCGCTCATCAATTACCAACATCCACTTTGAACCAATCTAACAATCATGTCCTGTACCCTGTACCCTATACGCTGTACGCTAGTACATGCCACCTTGTGGTATGGGATTCGCTTCTTTCTTTTCCGGAATCTCACTAACAATCGCGTCGGTCGTCAGCAGCAGCGACGCAATCGACGAGCCGTTCTGCAAAGCGGCCCGCTCGACCTTCGTCGGCACAATCACGCCGAACTCAATCATATCGCCATACTCGTTACGAAGCGCATCATAGCCGAAGTTCTTCTCGGTACTGTCCCTAACCTTTTGAGCAACGATAGAACCATCCAGCCCCGCGTT
>CAZNXD010000151.1:1713-2355 GCA_964576935.1 uncultured Pirellulales bacterium
CCCTGCGGACAATATCAACACCGACCTTTTCATCGCCGTCGCACTTAACTTTACCCAGCACCGCTAACGTCCTCAGCAGCGCGACTCCACCGCCCGGCAGTATCCCTTCCTCCACCGCCGCCCGACACGCATGCAGCGCGTCTTCCACGCGAGCTTTTTTCTCTTTCATTTCCGCTTCCGTCGCCGCGCCGACATTTATCTGCGCAACTCCCCCTGCCAATTTAGCCAGCCGTTCCTGCAATTTCTCGATATCATAGTCGCTGGTCGAAGCGTCAATTTCGGTCTTAACCTGGTCGATTCGCGCCTTAATTTCCGCCGTCGTCCCACCGCCCTCGATAATGGTCGTGGTATCCTTATCGATTTTGATTTGCTTGGCCCGACCGAGCTGTTTCAGGTCGATATTCTCAAGCTTGATTCCGAGGTCTTCGAAAATCGCCTGCCCGCCGGTCAGTATCGCGATATCCTCCAGCATCGCCTTTCTGCGGTCGCCGAACCCCGGCGCCTTCACCGCAGCGCACTGCAGCACACCCCGCAATTTATTGACCACCAGCGTCGCCAGAGCTTCGCCCTCGAGGTCTTCGGCGACGATTAAGAGCGGCTTACCCTGCTTGGCGATTTTCTCCAGCAGCGGTACCAGCGATT
>CAZNXD010000151.1:2365-4916 GCA_964576935.1 uncultured Pirellulales bacterium
ATTTAATCGAGCTGATTTTCTTCTCATGCACGAGAACATAGGGCTTATCCAAAACCACCGTCATATTCTCAAGATTATTAATAAAGTGCGGGCTAAGATACCCCTTATCGAACTGCATTCCTTCGACGAGTTCGACGGTGGTTTCGAGTGACTGGCCTTCCTCGACGGTAATGACGCCGTCTTTGCCGACCTTGTCCATGGCCTCGGCCATTTTCTTGCCGATTTCGACATCCTGATTCGCGCTGCAAGTGCCGACCTGCTCGATTTGCTTGCTGGAGTCGACGGTGATGCTCATCTTCTGGAGCTCTTTGACGATTGTTTCGACGGCTTTGTCAATTCCGCGTTTGACCTGCATGGCGTTTGCGCCGGCGGTGATGTTTTTGAGGCCTTCTTCAAAGATGCTCTCGGCAAGAATGGTGGCCGTCGTGGTTCCGTCGCCGGCTACGGTCGAGGTCTTTGAAGCGACTTCCTTTACCATCTGGGCGCCCATGTTTTCGTAAGAATCCTCAAGCTCGATTTCCTTGGCGACGGTCACGCCGTCCTTTGTCACGGTCGGTGAGCCGTATGATTTTTCCAATACGACGTTTCGGCCACATGGGCCGAGTGTAATTTTAACCGCTTTAGCAAGTTTCCTGACGCCTTCGCGAATTGCGGCTCTCGCGTCGACGCCGAAGGCTATTTTTTTAGCTGCCATGTTTTGCTGTCTCCTTCCGTTTAATTCGTACAAATATTTTTAATCTTCGATAACTGCGAGGATGTCGGACTCGCTCATAATCAGATGCTCTTTGCCGCTGATTTTGACTTCGGTCCCGGCGTAGCTGGTGAACAATACCATATCGCCCTTTTTGACCTGCACTTTCTTTACCGTACCGTCGTCGAGAGTTTTGCCGGGGCCGACACTTACGACTTTGCCTCTTTGAGGTTTTTCTTTTGCGCTGTCGGGCAAAACGATTCCGCCTGAGGTTTTGGTTTCGGCTTCGAGCCGCTGGACAAGAACCTTATCGGCCATGGGTTTAATCTTCATTTGTGTCTGCTCCTTTTTAGAAAAATTTTTAGTAATTCTATTTTATTATTAGCCACAGAGTTCACAGAGAACACAGAGTATTAAAAATTCTAAGCTCTAGTCTCTAAATCCGCCTTCGTTAAAACTTCGGCGGACAGGTCCTAAACAAATTCCAAATCCTAATTACCAAAATCCTAAACGCTATATTAACTACTGATTCCGCCTGCGGCGGACAAGTAACACAGGTAATCACAGATTAAAAATGTTAGAGTGATATTTTTTAATGAACAGCCTGTTGAGAAGCTGCTGGAGTATGTTCAAATCGACCGGCTTATCGACTACTCCAAAGATGTCCAGCTCGAGGACTTCGGTGAGCAGCTCGCGCTGGGGCTTAGATTTCAGTGCGATGCAGGGAACGTGGGGGTAGTCCATTCGAATGACTTTGAGCATCGCGACGTTGGCGTTGGGGTAATCGATGTCGATGATGGCTGTGTGGATGCGCTGTTGTTTGAGGACGTTGACGAACTCATGGACGTCCCTTGCTACGAGTAGATTGATTCCGCGGGGTTGAAAGAGGTTCTGTTGGGCCAGCGGCCAGGCCCAGTCGGCCTGGCTGGCCAAGATGTTGATACGGTCAAGTTGGTCAATGTGCGCTACCATACGCTAAATAGGTTGCAAAAGCCGTGCCAGAGGACGGCATTACATGCCGAGAGAGCATAAGTGCATATTTAATAAGAGCTTAGGTTCGACCTGCCTCACACTGCCAGTATGGCAAAATTGCAGTTTAGGGCTGGTAAGCCTGCCACGTTGACAGGATAAAGCTCAGAACACAGAATTCAGTAAGTGTTAATGACACCTAGCATGAGAGGTGGAAGTTTTTATGGGTTGTGTGGCCGCAGTTTGGGGAGGTGCCGGTTTAGTAGGTGTTAATGACACCTAGCATGAGAGGTGGAAGTTTTTATGGGTTGTGCGGTCTTAGTTTGGAGAGGCGTGGATTTGGTAGGTGTTAATAACATATAGCATGAGAATGTAATAGGAGCTGGTTCGGATTCAGTAGGTGTTAATGACACCTAGCGTCAGAAAGTAACGTGAGCTTTGGAGAGTGAGTTTCAGTGAGGGAAAGTTTGTGAGTGTATACTAAATGCTATATCGCAATGTATCTGCATGCTGTAGTGCGATGTATCTGCGGTTGCGGGATTATTTGTACTTACCGTGCTCGATTCTATCCAGCACTTGTGACATTGCCTGCCAATAACCGTTCATCTGGGCCAGGGTTTGCCTGCCAGTTTGGGTTAACTGATAGTATTTTCTCTTTGGGCCATCGGGGGATTTCATTTGAGTGGTTTTGACAAGGCCCTGCTTTTTGAAACGCCTGAGGATGTTGTAAATGGCACCTTCACTTATGAGCAGGCCTTGTGATTTGCGGAACTTCCTTTCTATTTCATAGCCGTACATTTTTCGGTTGTGTATGTCATTAAGGATGGCTAGTTCGAGAAGACCCTTGCGGGCCTGGTTTGTCCAGTTTTTGTAGAATGAGGCGTTGGTCAT
>CAZNXD010000152.1:0-4904 GCA_964576935.1 uncultured Pirellulales bacterium
GAGCGTGTCTGTCGCTATTATACCGATGGTCTCAATGCATTCATACCAAATGAAGAAAATCGCAAGGACATGGCTAACAAGCCGAAGGTTAGTGTGCTTATAGCTGTGCATAATGCCGCTAAATATATTGGTGAGGCACTGCAAAGCATCTATAAACAAAGCTTTGGGGATTTTGAAGTTGTAATCGTCGATGACTGCAGTACGGATGCCACCGCAGATATTCTGCTTAAGATGAAGGATTCACGGACGGTTATCTACAGAAATGCGACTAACCAGGGTCTGACGAAGTCGTTAAATATCGGCATAAAGTTGTGTCGCGGTGACTATATTGCTCGTATGGATTCGGATGATATTTCGCATTCGGGGCGTTTTGAGAAGCAAGTGAGGTTTCTGGATGATAATCAGAAGTGTATTGCCGTTGGTTCCTGGTATGAACGAATAGATGAGAATGGCCGAGTGTGGGCCAAACGTGAGAATCCGACGGATTACAATGATATAAAGAATGAGCTGCTCATAGGAAACTGCATCGGCCACGGCACCGCTATGGTTAGGCGGAGTGAGCTTGTAGCCGTCGGCGGTTATAATGAAACTTATCAATACGCACAAGACTATGACCTCTGGCTTCGCTTGACAGAGCGCGGTCCGGTACATAATTTGCCTGACTATCTATGTCAGCTACGAACCTGGGGCGGGGCAATATCGACAGGTAAGACTGAAGAGCAGATGCGTTTTGTGGACCATGCACTTGCTGAGGCGATACAACGGAGAGGTCGTGATAATTTAATGAGTGTTTCTTTGCTTGGTAGTTTTTGCGTTCGTTCTCTGCAGTTATTTGAACAAAGGCAATACCTTGGTTGTGTAGTTACACTCGGCCATGCTGAGATGATAAAGCCCGATATAGCAAAGCGTTTCAGGAATTTTAACCTTCTAAGGGCGATGGGATTGTTAGCACTTGGAGCAGGGCAGCATAGCAGGACCTTTGCTGAAACTGAATTGCGTGACCATGGAAGTAAAGCTGCTTCGGAGTTCATATCGCATTGCCTGGAGGCGAAGGCGAATGTTGATGTGCACCGGTGGTATGCGGAAGCTTGCAAACGTTATAGTCTGTTGCCGACCGATACTTGTGATGAAATATCAACTTTGAAGCAGAGCCCGCGTGGTGCAGCTTTAGGAAGCGGTAGTGAACGGCCTGGGCGAAGCCTTGTAAAGTCCGAAGAAAAGCAACCTTTGGTTTCGGTGATAATACCCGCGTACAACGATGAGAAATATATAGCCGATGCCATAAAGAGCGTACTTGCGCAGACGTATGACAACTTCGAGCTGGTTATTATTAATGACGGCTCGACCGACGGGACTGAGGATATTATTTACGGTCTGGGCAATGAGAAGATTCGTTATTTCTGCCAGGAGAATCGCGGCCTCGCGGCGACGCATAATGAGGGCTTGCGAAGGGCGTTTGGCTCTTTGCTTACAAAGCTTGATTCAGATGACATGATGACGCCTGATTTTATTGAGCGTCACGTTGGAGAATTTGCGAGGCACCCTGATGCTGATTTAGTTTACTGCGACGACCATTTGATTAAAGAAAATGGTGACCCCATTCGGATTATTAAAAGGTCTGAATATACCGACCGTAAATTGCTTATCAGGGATTTATTCTGCAATGGTTTTCCGGTGATACCTTTCAGGACGTGTATCAGAAAGCAGGTCTTTGAAAAAATTGGTTTGTTCAATGAAGACCTGCGGATGGCTGAAGACTACGATATGATGCGGCGGTTTGTAAAGGCCGGATTGAAGGGGCATCATTTAAGAGAGGCTCTGTATTTGAGAAGGATGGCCGAAGATAGTCTGTCTCGAAGATACACTGAAGAAAAAGCCAGGATACATTTTAGCGTTTGGCGAAAATACCTTGAAACCTTTTCTTACGATGAGTTGTTTCCGGGTGTTCGGTGGGATAGTATTCGTCCTGAGCAAAGGGATATGCACGCAAAATGCCTTGCGGCTGCGATAGGTATCCGGCTGGGGCAAACATACGTAGAAACAAATATACCGCTCTATGCCCAGGTGGCACTTGAAAATGCCTCCAGGCAGTTGAAAGACTGCCTTGGACCAGGAGAGAGCAACCAAAGGATTGAGCAGCTTCTGGGCAGATGTGAACAGATGCAGCAAAAGCTTTGTGAGACTTGTTTAGTGAATGCCTGATACCAATGCATTATAATGCCCGATGATTATTATAAGAACGGTTGGTATTTTCAGGGGTTGAATAATGAAAGCATTGGTTACAGGCGGAGCAGGCTTTATCGGGTCTCATTTAGCAGAGAAGCTGCTTGAAGACGGAAATGATGTAGTTGTTATAGATGACCTTAGTACCGGTAAATTAGCGAATATTGAAAGGGCCAAGCAGAGCAAAAATTTCACTTTTGTTCAGGATACCGTTCGAAATTCAGAAAAGATACATGCTTTGATAGAGCAGTGCGACGCGGTATTTCACCTGGCAGCGGCGGTGGGCGTGCAGCTTATAGTAGATGAGCCGGTCCGGACAATCGAAACTAATATACACGGCTGTGAAGTGGTGCTTGAAGCGGCTAACAAGTTCGGCAAGAAGGTTCTGATTGCTTCGACCAGCGAGGTGTACGGCAAGAGTGAAGACGTACCGTTCAGTGAGGACGATGATTCTGTGCTGGGCAGTACGCGGTTTTCCCGCTGGTCATATGCGTGCAGTAAGATGATAGATGAGTTTCTGGCGCAGGCGTACCGTGAACAATATGGTTTGCCGGTTATTATAGTCAGGCTGTTTAATACGATAGGACCGAGGCAAAGCGGACAGTATGGAATGGTGGTGCCTCGGTTTGTACGGAGCGCTTTGAAGAATGAGCCGGTTTATGTGTACGGAACAGGCCGACAGAGCCGCTGTTTTGCTCATGTTAGTGATGTGGTTGACGGGCTTGTTGCTTTGATGAATTGCCCGGCCGCCGAAGGCGGTGTGTATAACATTGGTACGGATGAAGAAGTTACAATCGAACGGTTGGCTGATAAGGTGATTGAACTGACGCAGAGTAAAAGTCAAAAACAAATCGTTTCCTATGAAGAAGCTTACGGCAAGCCTTTCGATGATATGATGCGGCGAGTGCCGTCTCTGGCTCGTGTCAAAGAAGTGATTGGCTATGAGCCGAAGATGACACTTGAGAAGAGCTTGCGGAGCGTGATTGACGATGTCAAAGCGGGTCAAAAATAGTCCCATAAGGGACATGCGTTCGGCATGTTGGCTTTAACAGGACTGTATTAGCCGAATACTCTTAAGTTGGAAGCAGTTATGAGCGAAAATATAGGTGCAGGTGCTGTTTTGTTGGAATTAATAAACACTTGGCCGGAAGGGATCTAAGATGTCAACCATACAGCTTCCCGGACTGTCTACGGGCATAGATACACAGGCGCTCATCGCTCAGCTTATGACGATTGAACGTCGCACTCTCAATATGTACACAGCCCGCAAAGAGACTTACGACGAAAAGAAAGACGCCCTGAGTGACCTTCAAAGCAAATTAAGTGTGTTGCAGACTACGGTAACACAGCTTAGCGACGCGGGTGAGCTGCGGGCCTATAACGTTACCAGCAGCGATGAAGATAAAATTACCGCCGAGGCTACTTACAATGCGTTCGAGGGAAGTCATTCGATTGAAGTGAACCAGCTGGCGACCGCTGAGAGGTCAGTGCATGAAAACGGGCTGGAGTATAGAGAAGATACCGTAGGAGCCGGTACATTTATATACTCCTACAATCACCAGGAAATTGTTATCACGACTACTGTTGATACTACCCTGGAAGATTTGGTGGGATTGATAAATAACGATGCGAACAACCAGGGTGTAACAGCCGGTCTGCTTTATTATAACGATGCATACCATCTGGTGCTTAGCGGCAATGACGCCGGCACCGACTATCAAATCTCGATTAATGCCAGCAGTACCGAAGTATGGCAAATGAATTCTACTTTTACCGCCGGCGGAGACAATGCAACACTAAACACGAAGATTACCGAACTGGACCAGTTCAGCGGAACATTGGGCAGCGCCGACAAGATAAAAATCAACGGAACCGACAAAAGCGGTAACCCTATAGCTGAGGTTGAGCTGAACGTCACGGCGTACACGCGAATAGAACACTTGATTGGTGAGATAAACGATGCCTTCGACGGCGTAGCCAAGGCGGTGTTTGAGAACGGTAAAATTATCCTGACAGATGATACTTACGGGGCCAGCGACATCAGTATAAGTCTTACCTATGAAGGCGACGCTGATTTGACCCTTCCAGAGAACCCATCGGACTGGGACATCACCGCAGGCGGCAGTACTACTGCGAATCTAACTGATTTTGAAGAAGACAAATTTATCGAAACTCAGCAGGCCCAGGATTCACAAATAAAGGTTGACGGCTTTCCGCCCGGAGAAGAAGAATGGATTACTCGCAGTTCCAATACTATAGATGATGTAGTTAGCGGGGTGACATTACATCTGCATGATACCACCGACGGCTCCACCGAAGAGATAAATCTTACAAGGGATGTCAGCTCTGTAAAAGACAAACTTCAGGAATTTGTAGACGCGTATAACGAGGCTGCGGCTTATATAAAGGAAAAGACCGGCTATAACGATACACTCAAGACGGCCGGGGTACTTATGGGTGACTATGTGGTCTCGACAATCAAAGAGCAATTGTGCAATCCGCTATATACCCAGAGAAGTGGTTTTGTTGAGGATATCGACTCATTCCTGATGCCGGGCCAAATCGGGCTCGAACTTGACAGAGATGGTATGCTGACGCTTAATTCGACCGACTTTGACGAAGCTATTGCCGAAGATTATCTCGGCGTACTTGCCATGATAGGCGCCGACAAAAGCGGCAGT
>CAZNXD010000153.1:0-4895 GCA_964576935.1 uncultured Pirellulales bacterium
CTTCCATTGCTTTGACAAAGGCTTCGAAACCACGGAGCTGGAATTCGCTCTGCTGGTAGTCTCTGGAAAAAAGCTCCCATGCCTTTTCGTATTCACCGTTTTTAATGTGCTGCTGTAACCGTCGGAAACTATCCACAACTTCTTTTTTAACATCCTCGGATACCGTCTCTGCTTTTAGGATTTTAGCAGGAAGGTTAAGCTCGTTAATAGAGTACCTCTTTTCGAAAAACGGCTTTGGCTTGTCATTGAGAAGGGCGTCAACCGAGTTTGTATTATAGAACTTCAGTCTCAGCCAGGTGTTTTCAGAAGGTGGTCCCTGAATCTTATAGGCAAAACGGCATAATTTCGTCTCGTTTGATTTTAGAGTCTCATGAAATAAAGTTCCCCAGCCGACACCTTCTTTCCCGTAATCAGGGCTTCGCGTATAAATGTGGATACCGAAAACCTGCTCGGAGTCTGTCTCGTTTTCAACCTTAACCCGAAGCACGTTTTTGCCTTGTTTAATCGGCTCAAATTGGATGTCTGAGGTCTCAAGGTTGCTGCTGAGCACCGTGTCAGTTGCTAAAGCAGCCAGAATAGTTATAAATCCAATAGCTCTAATAGAATGCATTTCTTAGTTCCTTTTAGCATGGGTCATTTTTACCGCCCCGGCTCTTGCGTCAGACGTCCCTATATTATTATTGACGCAAGTCATATAAAAATCTTACAATTTCTGCTGATTTTTATCCAGAGATTTTTGTGTCTATGATGCCCCAGAATTCGCCCAATATTGAGAAGTGGCTAAGACTTATTCGCGCCGAAGGTGTTGGCCCCAAGGCGTTTAAAAGGCTGCTGGAGCGTTTTGGCTCTGTAGATAGAGCTCTGGGAGCCCCCGTTGCACAGCTTGCCAAAATTGAGCGGATTAGCGATAAAAGTGCAGAGCAAATTGCAGTAAGCCGAGACAAATTTGATGTAGATGCTGAGCTGGAATTGGCTGAGAAGCTCGGTGTCTGGCTGATTAATCTTGAAGATACACGCTATCCCACGCTGCTCAAGCGTATTTACGACCCGCCGCCCGTGCTATATATAAAAGGTACACTCGATAAAAGTGATAACCTGGCAGTTGCAATAGTGGGCTCACGGCGGTGCAGTATTTACGGGCGTGAGCAGGCCTCACGATTTGCTCATATGTTGACTGCGGCTGGCTTTACTATTGTCTCCGGCATGGCTCGCGGTATTGACACCGCTGCCCATCATGGCGCGCTATCGGCAGATGGCCGAACGATTGCTGTGCAGGGCTGCGGCCTGGCTAAAATATTTCCACCGGAGAATGAAAAGCTTTTCAAGCTCATCTCGCAATCCGGGGTCTGTATCAGTGAACTGCCCCTGAACTACGAACCGCTTTCTGAGAACTTTCCGCCGCGAAACAGAATTATAGCGGGCTTAAGTCTTGCTACAATTGTCGTTGAAGCGGCGAATCGCAGCGGTGCGCTTATTACGGCAAATGCGGCGCTCGAATACAACCGTGAGGTTATGGCTGTGCCGGGTAAAATCGATTCACCACTGAGCAAGGGTTCACATCGGTTACTAAAACAGGGGGCCAGACTAATTGAATCGGTCGAGGATATAATGGAAGCTCTGGGCTATATCGGCCAGCAGCTAAAAGAGCACACGATAAATGCCGAACAGCATGCTGAACAAAAGTTTCAGATAAAGACAGTACCGGTGACCAAACTTAAACTGGCGCATAATGAGCAGCATGTATATGGTTACCTGGGTAACGAGCCTTTGCACATTGAACAGGTTATTGCTGCGGCAGGCAGGCCGGCAGGGCAGGTTAATTCAGCTTTGGTGTCGCTTCAGCTAAAGGGTCTGGTTAAACAGCTACCCGGCAGCTTTTTTAAGAAAAGATAATTGCTTGCAGGGGCGTCAGAATGGAGTGCTCTGAGAGTATCTTGAAAAGAAGAATTTGCATTTTGATATGCTTTGTTGTCGTTTCTGGGATTGGTTTTTGGATGTGGCGTTACTATCGCGGTGCAGCGCAATACTGGATTCGATTCTACGTATCCGGCTCAGTATACGTAGTGATGTGGTCGCTTTTGTTTTTTTTCTTTTTGCCGACTGAAAATAACACAATCAGAATCCCTGTGCTTGTTTTGCTGGGTACTTGCTTTTTGGAAGTTCTGCAGCTCTGGAAGCCCGGTTTTCTGCAGCAGATACGGTCAACTCTATTAGGTGCGGGGATTCTTGGGACAGATTTTGTTTGGCTGCAGTTTCCCTTCTATGCGCTGGGTGCATTAGTTGCAGTTGTTGTTCTTAAGCTTCTGAACGGTGTTAAGTAGATTTCTAAACATCGTTCAGGGCTGCAAGAGCTGAATTCCCCCAGTACTAAACGCTAATAATTCTAAGTCGCCATTGGAAATCGAAGACTCAACCAAACCGGGCGTATTGAATAACGCCACCATCAATAGATGGTCATAAAACAATATTTAAGTTCATATGTGCAGAGGGCGGTTATAAGTCGAGTTCTGATGAGCTCTTATAACGTTCGGTATTAGCCACCGATAGGTTATTGCCACTGCCCGTCAGTTTGGAGCATTCTGATGCCCTTAGGTGCATTGCTCTGGCTTGCGGTTACTGTGATAGCGGCATGGCCGATGGCATCAATGCCCGTAATCTCATAATCCGAGGGTACGAAGTAGGTCCCTGTCAGGTCGGAATCCGTAAAGCCCAAAGCGCTCTGGATAGTACTATCGCTGAGCTTTTTATTGACTAAGGTTTTTTGTGCCTCAGTAATGGAATTTAGAGCCGCGTAGGTAGAAACAGAGGAACGTATGGTCCCAGCGGTGGAGTTTGCCTCGGACCACTTAGCACTGTTGATTTTAGACCACATAAGAGGAATGGTTACCGATGCCAGGATTGCAACCATTAATATAACCACAAGCAGTTCGCTGAGAGTGAAGCCGCCTGCCGCCTTTGATTGAAAAATACTCTTCGAATATCGTCGAAGAGGTGACAGGGCGGATAGCGCATAGTGTCGAATTAGTTGTACCGGTACAAACATCTTTCTCCTCCTCGCTTTTAGTCGGCTCGAAACTCTTACACCACCGACATGGATATAGCTGTATTATAGTAAAGCAGACGGAAAGACCAAAATGCCAATTGGACAAGAGAGGGATTTAGTAGGATTTTGCGGTTTAGTGATTTGGGATGGAAGCTATTATAGGCCGAAGACAAAAAAATATTCGGTAAGCTTATATGTAATACCAACCGGTTTTCAGTAATGCATTATTTCCGGGGAGGATTTCAGAAAAAGGTAATAGAGCTTTCCTTCCTGATAAGTCTGTCCGGCAAGTTGTCCGGCTCTGTCGCCGACTCCCATATATACATCGCATCGTCCCGGCGCGCGTATGGCGCCGCCGGTGTCCTGGTCGAGCGCGAATCCACTATAAAGCTGATTGACGATTGGACCGCCTTGGTCCTGCGGCAGGGTAGTCGTGATGAAAGTCAAAGCGCCTCGCGGAAATATTGATTTGTCGGTAGCTATGCTTCTGTAGGCGGTTACCAGAACATTAAGGCTACCTCGTGGCGGCCCCTGGCTTTCCTGGAAGAAAACAAACCTCGGATTTAACCATGTATATCTGGCGACTTGATTTGTATGCCTTTTGAAATAATCTATCATTGCAGCAAGGCTAAGTTGCCTTTCGGTAATTACGCCGTCGCGTATCATCTGCTTTGAGATGCTCTTGTAATCGTGTCCGTTGCTTGCCGAATATCCGATGGTTTGAAGCTGCCCGTCGGGCATTCTGATTTTTGCCGAGCCCTGGACGTGGGCGATATAGGCTTCAAAAGGGTCGGTCAGCCATACGAGTTCATCGCCGTTAAGCATTTTTGACTGTTCTAAGACTTCTCGCGGTGGATAATCAGTGATAGTTCCGTCAGGCATTCGCCGACCGAGAATACTGCCGTCGTCGGCTTTGACCAAATCGGCAGGCTTTTTGTATAGCGGATAACGGAAGCGAGCAGTTTGACTTTTTGAGCCGTCAAAGATAGGCGTATAATAGCCGGTAAAAAGAACAGTTCCCTGGCCGTCGCAACCTACGGATATATAAACGTCAAACTTTTCCCGGATAGCCTGGTTAAGAGCGGTTCCGGTAAGGCCCGAGTCAAGCAATTCTGCAAATGCCTTTAGACTTCTTACTGTGTGAAAGTGCGTGATATCGTTGACCGGAAAAAACCTCTGGCTTGAAGGCTTGCTCAAATAAGTAAGGCTGTATTCAACCGCCTCTTTGAGACCCTTCAAATCAATACAGGCAAGGGTAAAATCAGGAATCTCATACGGGCTGGTGATTTTGCGCAGAGCGGCCTGTCCGGGCGGCAATGGATTATCATATGGTGGTTTGGTGGGCTTAGGTTCGGTTCTGCAACCTATGATTACGGTGGCAATCGCTAAAAGGGATGCTAATGCTATCTTTCTGCTCATTGTGCCTCCTGCATATGAATGTAGCTGCCTGCAATGATTTCATATGATACTACCCGCTGGCTTAGTGAATGCCAAATGTAAATCTGGAAAAAAACGATGCTAAAATCGAAGCGGTATATGGATGTGTGACTTTTGGCTAATCGGGCGGAGGTTTTTCTAAGTCATCCTGTTTGTTTTGTTTAGCATCTGATGCTATTGAGGGTGCGGCAGTGGGGCGGTAGTCAACGAGCAGCCATTTAATTATGTGAGACGGCAGCCAGACGGCAAAAAAACCGGCAACAGCAGCGATGGCGCCGGCAATGGCAATTACCACAGTCAATTCTTTCTCACCCAAACTGCCCCAGAAGCGGTTAGGTATGCTGAGTGTCTCGATATCACCATACGACCTTATGACGGTTGAAGTGTGTTTAAAACGAACATACTGACCGGCTTG
>CAZNXD010000154.1:0-1391 GCA_964576935.1 uncultured Pirellulales bacterium
CCTACCCTGTCTATTAACCATAATGCCAAAACCATAGAACTCTGGTTCGAACCACCTCCTCCTGAGATATGCCCTACTCTTTACGACCCGGTATGCGGACTTGACGGGCAGTTCGGACCTCTGGAAGATGGTGACTGGGTATTCTTCGGCGAGTTAGACTATCCATACTATTGGTGCGGCGTTGACTTTTCTATCCCGTTTACGGTGTCCTCGCTGAAGGTACAAAGTCCCGACGGCGGCGAGCTAATACTGGCCGGCTCTATATTCGATATCGAATGGATGGATTCCAGAGGGGACGGTAACTGTCCTAACGATTATCTTTTACAGTACTCAACCGATAACGGACAGAACTGGCTGCCAATTGATTCAAACGCAATCTCGAATTCCTGTTCTTATGGATGGTCGGTACCTGAAGTGACATCCGATATTTGCTTAGTCAAAATCAGCGATGCAAACGACCCAAACATAGAAGACGTAAGCAACGACACCTTTTATATATACCAATGCCAGGTTGAAATTGATGCCGACTTGAACAAAGATTGTTACGTCGATTTCTACGATTTAGCGATTTTTGCTCAGAGTTGGTGTTCGTGCGGTAATCCGTACGACCCCGATTGCCTATAAAAGCTTTAATCTCAATAAGACCGATAAGTTCAGGCAAGACCGAAATGCGATTCGGCTAAGCTGGTTATATACTCGCCGATAGCCAATGATGCTGTGGCGGCCGGCGAGGGGGCGTTAAGAACGTGAATTGAATCATCGGTTGTCTCAATCTTAAAATCATCTATTAATTCGCCCTTTGGGCCGAGCGCCTGGGCACGGACACCGCTCTTGCCTTTTATCAAATCCTTAGCTTCGAGTGTCGGTATTAATCTGCGGAGTTGTTTTAGCATTAACGGCTTGCAGAAGCATCTTGCGTATTCGCCCAAACCGTAACTCAAGTTGGTAGCGAATAAAATCCATGTACCGATATGACTAAGTGAATCCCAGCTGTCTCTTAAACTAAATGAAAACTTGCCGTACCCTTCACGCTTCAGCGAGAAGACCGCGTTTGGTCCGCATTCAACACCGCCGGCAATCATCCGCGTAAAGTGAACGCCGAGAAACGGAAACCTCAGGTCCGGCACGGGATAAATAAGCTTATTGACCTTGGCAGCGGCTTCAGAGGTGAACTCCATGTAATCGCCGCGAAACGGAACGATTCGAACTTTAGTATCAACACCGTACATCCGGGCGATGCGGTCGCATTGCAGGCCCCCGCAGTTGATAACGAATCTGGCTCTAACTTTTCCCTTGTCAGTAAGAACAACCGTTGTATCCCCCTGCCGCTGGAAACCTGTCACCTTCCAGCCGGTGCGAACTTCGTTAGTGTTGTTAGCTTTAACCAGCTC
>CAZNXD010000154.1:1401-4847 GCA_964576935.1 uncultured Pirellulales bacterium
CGGTACATGGCACCCACAGACCGGCTATGCCGCTGCAATACGGTTCAATTTTTTTAATGCGCTGCGGCGTAATCTTCTCGATGCCTTCGACGCCGTTGGCTACGCCGTTTTTATAAACTCGTTCGAGACCGGCCAATTCATGCTGCTCGGTCGCAACTATAATCTTGCCGCAAATATCGTGCGAGATTGAGTGCTGTTTGGCAAAATCGACTAATTCGCTCCTGCCCTTTGCGCAGGTAAGGGCCTTTTGTGAACCGGGCGCGTAATACAGACCTGAATGAATGACGCCCGAATTGTGGCCGGTCTGATGAAACGCCAGCCGCTGTTCTTTCTCAAGAACAGCCAGGTTGATACTGGGGTGTTTTTTAGACAGTTTATAAGCGGTCGCCAGCCCTACTATACCGGCGCCTATAACGACTACATCAAACTCCGTTTCCTGCATCTTTCAATCCATTTCTACGGAGCGTGCGATTATTCCTCTTCCATGTACGGATAACGGAAGTCACGCGGCGGCAGGAACGTCTCTTTAATTGCTCTTGGCGAGACCCATCGTTCGAGGTTCAGCCAGCTTCCGGCCTTGTCGTTTGTTCCGGAAGCGCGTGTGCCGCCGAACGGCTGTTGCGAGACTACCGCGCCGGTGGGTTTATCGTTGACGTAGAAATTGCCGGCTGCGTGACGAAGCATATTCATAGCCTTTACAATCGCTCCCCTATCGAGGGCGAATATCGAACCGGTCAGTGCGTAAGGCGAAGTCTGGTCGCAGACGTTGAGTGTCTGCTCATATTCTTTTTCGGGATAGACGTAGATTGTCAGGACCGGCCCGAATATCTCTTCGACCATCAGCTTGGACTTGGGGTCTTTGCTTAGAACCACGGTCGGCTCTATAAAGTAACCCTTTGAATCGTCGCAGCCGCCGCCGCAGAGGATTTCCATATCAGGTGAGCTTTTGGCAAATTCGATGTATCCGCTTATCGTCTCAAACGCTTTTTCATCTATCACCGCGCCTATAAAGTTTTTGAAGTCAGTGACATCGCCCATTTTCAACTCAGCTATTACCTCAAGCAGTCGTTTTTTAATCTTCGGCCAGGCTGAATCCGGAATATAGGTTCTCGAAGCGGCTGAGCATTTCTGGCCTTGATATTCGAAGGCGCCTCGGACCATAGCCGTGACTACAGCTTCGGTATCGGCGCTGGCGTGAACAAATATGAAATTCTTGCCCCCTGTTTCGCCTACGATTCGAGGATAGGAGACATACTTGCGAATGTCCGAACCGATGGCCAGCCAAATCGTCGAGAAGACATAAGTGCTTCCGGTAAAGTGAATTCCTCCGAGCCTGACATCATCGAGCGCCGGCGGCGCGACAATCGGCCCGGGGCCGGGGATCATGTTAATGACTCCGGGCGGCAGACCGGCTTCTTCGAGAATCTTCATAATAAAATAGGCTGGCAGTACCGACGCCGAGGCCGGCTTCCAAACGACCGTATTACCCATCAATGCCGGAGCTGTCGGCAGGTTACCCGCTATCGAAGTAAAATTAAACGGGGTAATCGCCATGACAAAACCATCCAGCGGCCGATGTTCCATATAGTTCAACACCCCCGGCGTCGACATCGGCTGGTCGCCATAAACTTCCTCCATAAAATGCGGGTTGAATCGCCAGAAGTCTATGAGCTCGCAGGCGGAATCTATTTCGGCCTGGTGCGGGGTTTTGCTGGTGTTTAGCATGGTGGCGGCGTTGAGGGTCTGGCGATACTTGCCGGAGAGCAGATCTGCGGCCTTTAGGAAGACGATAGCTCGTGCGTCCCAGGGCATCTCGGCCCAAGCCTTTTTTGCCTTCTCGGCGGCGTCAATTGCCTTGGTGACATACATAGCGTTGGCCTGGTGATATGTTCCCAGGATATGCTTGTGGTCGTGCGGACATCGCATCTGGGCGAGCTTGCCGTTGCGAACTTCCTGGCCACCGATAATCATCGGGACCTCAGCCTGCTCGGCGAGCATCTTTTTGAGCATGGCCTGGATCTCGGCCCGCTCGGGGCTGCCGGGGGCGTATTGCAGGCAAGGTTCGTTAACCGGACGCGGGACGTGGAAAATTCCGTTGAACATGTATTTACCCTTCCAAATGAAAACCTGAATATGCTGTTGGACGAAAAAGCAAGATTATGCGCAATTTGGGCGAAAAATCAATAAATTAATTAGATGCAGACTCCGACTCAGACAGACAAGTAATACGGTTTTTAACCACGAATGAACACGAATAAACACTAATTTTTTAGACACGGATTAACACTGTATTAAAATAATTATTTAGACGCGGATTCCGCCCATGGCGGACAAGTACTCTGATTTAATTAACCACGGATTGACGCGGACTATTTAGCCACAGAGTTCATCCGCCGTCGCCAAGGCTATGGCGGGACAAGCAGAGAACACAGAGTTTTATTTTTAGACACGGATTGACGCAGATTACTCAGATTAAAATATTTATTAACCACGGATTACGCAGATTACACGGATTTATGCTTGTGCTGTGTGCTGCGTTGTGCGTATTGCGTGGGGAATGAGCCACGGATTTGTTTTTGTCGTCCTTTGACAAGTTGATAGCAGATTCAGGGTAAGGCGAGTTTTACTGCTGCTGAATCTTATCCTGTATGCGCTTGAGATTAATACGTGCGACCCAGGTATTGGGGTGTTGTGGGCCGAGGGATTCTTCACATATCTTCAGTGCCCTGCGGAGCAGGGGCTCGGCCTCGGTAAGACGGTTGGTATCCTGAAGCAGCAACGCCAGATAATTGAGACTGGTTGCAACATCCGGGTGGTTCGAGCCGAGGGATTTTTCACGGATCTTCAGTGCCCTGCGGAACATGGATTCAGCTTCGTCGAGACGGTTGGTATCCTGAAGCAGCAACGCCAGATTATTGAGACTGGTTGCAACATGCGGATGATTCGGGCCGAAGGATTCTTCACGGATCTTCAGTGCCCTGCGATAAAGGGACTCAGCTTCGTCGAGACGGTTGGTATAGTAAAGTAATCTCGCCAGATTATTGAGACTGGTTGCAACATCCGGGTGGTTCGGGCCGAGGGATTTTTCATATATCTTCAGTGCCCTGCGGAACAGGGGCTCGGCTTCGTCGAGACGTTTGGTATCCTGAAGCAGCAACGCCAGATTATTGAGACTAATTGCAACATCCGGGTGGTTCGGGCCGAAGGATTCTTCACGGATCTTCAGTGCCCTGCGGAACAGGGGTTCGGCCTCAGCGAGACGTTTGGTATCCTGAAGCAGCCTCGCCAGATAATTGAGACTGGTTGCAACATCCGGGTGGTTTGGGTCGAAGGAAGCTTCATGGGTCTTCAGTGCCCTGCGTAACAGGGGCTCGGCTTCGTCGAAACGGTTGGTATCCACGAGCAGCCCCGCCAGATTACTGAGAGTGTTTATAACCTTCGGGTGA
>CAZNXD010000155.1:0-4846 GCA_964576935.1 uncultured Pirellulales bacterium
GATGGGGTCTGTGCGGCGATGATGCTCAAACAATATCTGCGTGATGCGAACTGGTGGAACGCCCCGGCCAGTGATATCTTAAAGCCGGGCGGCCGGTAAGAGTCAGCTCGGCTGCACTTCTACTTTCGCATCCGGGTCGAACGGATTGGTTCTCATCGCAAGTGAGAACAGATACGGATAGTTCTCCTTCAGATGCTGCATATAGTCCAGCCATTCCCGAACCAGAAACTTGTATACTCGTTTTATATCACCTGCCAAATGTTTGGAATCACTTTTGGGAAGGTTTCTGATATCCGTACGGTGCGACAGTTCATCGGCCAAATGGAAAGCAGCCCAGAGCATCTCCGTAAACGAATCATGTTCCAGTAGATTAGGATTCTCGAGCAGTCGCAGAAGAAATTGTCTTTTTCCAACGATGAATTCTAAAAGCTGACCCAAATCACCTGCGGATGAGTCAATCACATACTCACGGTGCGTGAGGATGCGGATAACTTTTTTGAAGTGCTCATCCGACCATTCGTTGTCGATAATCAGATGCTTTGATATCTTATCCGGATTTGTATCGAAGGTGTTACAGTATTTCAGCAAATCCGTGCCGACTTCATTGAAGAAAGCCCCGATTACCATATTCATTTTATTTAGAAGCGAACGCTTTTCTCTCTCACTGAGGACATGATGGATAATCAGGGTCACCATTAATACCTCAATGAACACAAAAGCTATATCGCCAACCAGATATATAAGGATGTGATGAATATCTCTGAAAAACACCCAGTGAAGGGCGTAAACAAACCCCGACAATAAGACCAGTATAATTCCTAATTTGACTCTTGCGTTAAATATACCGTTTTTCTTCATGATTCACCTCGGCGAAGAGCCTACAGCAACAATACCGTGATTTCAAGCGCCGCTATAAAACTATTGATTAACCACGCCAATAATATATCCTAATGCCCCGGCGGCATTTTTAAGGATAGCAGGATTGTGAGGACCAGAAGATTAGGGTATACGGAGCTCGAATTAACCACTGTTGGTCTCGGTGCCTGGGCCATGGGCGGGTCCTGGCTGTTCGGCTGGGGACCGCAGGACGACGGCGAATCAATAAAAACTATTCTGACCGCTCTTGATAAGGGCATTAACTGGATAGACACCGCGCCGATATACGGCCACGGTCGTTCTGAACAGGTTCTCGGCAAGGCTCTTAAGCAAACCTCTCATAAACCGATTATCGCTACTAAATGCGGACTCATCTGGGACCAGAGCAGCGAGCGAATTCCATGTCTCAAAGCAGAAAGTATTCGCAACGAATGCGAACAAAGCCTGAAGCATCTCGGCATTGATGTCATTGACCTCTACCAGATACACTGGAATCAGCCCGATGAAAATGTCGAGCAGGCCTGGGAGCAATTGGTTCGGCTAAAAGAGCAGGGCAAAGTCCGCCATATTGGTGTATCGAATTTCACGGCCGACCAGCTCGAACGGATAGGAAAGATTCATCCGGTCGCTTCGCTTCAGCCGCCTTACAGCATGCTTCGCCGCGATGCGGAAAATGAACTACTTGGTTATTGCAGCCGTAACAATACCGGCGTGGTAGTTTACAGCCCAATGCAGAAAGGTCTGCTCACGGGAAAATTCGATAAACAACGTGTAGCTAACCTGCCCGAAGGCGACCATCGCAAAAACGACCCTAATTTTCAGCAGCCTGCTTTTGATGCAACGCTCGAAATGGTCGAAAAGCTGAAACCCGTCGCCCAGCGGAATAATATTACACTGCCCCAATTAGCTATTGCGTGGGTACTCCGTCGTCCTGAAGTCACCGCGGCGATTGTCGGAGCCAGAAAACCCGAGCAGATTGCCGAGACCGCATCGGCCTCTGACATAGATTTAAGCGCCGAAGACATAGAGCAAATCGAGCAACTAATATCCGAGCGAAACGAAAAGATAGCCGCCTGATTCTAAGGAACCGCTAAAATGGCAAAAAACAGAGACGTTTATACCAGCCCGCTCGTCGAGCGAAACGCCTCAACCGAAATGTCCGAACTCTTCGGAGCCCGGAAAAAATTCAGCACCTGGCGCAGGCTTTGGCTTGAACTCGCCAAGGCCCAGAAGAAACTCGGCCTGGATATCAAGCAAAGCCAAATCAAGCAGATGGCAAGACATCTCGATGATATTGACTTTACAAAGGCCGCGCGTTTTGAAAAGAAGTTCCGCCATGATGTCATGGCTCATATCCACACGTTCGCTGCCGTTGCTCCCAAGGCCGCGCCGATTATACACCTCGGCGCTACAAGCTGTTTTGTGGGGGACAATGCGGATTTGATAATCATGCGCGAGGCACTGCAGATAATCGCCGGCAAACTCGCAGCCGTAATTAACCACCTGGGCAAGTTCGCGAAAAAATATCGTTCGATGCCCACTCTCGGCTATACACACTATCAGCCGGCCCAGCTTACTACCGTCGGAAAACGCGCTACATTGTGGTGCTACGAGTTTGTCCTGGACCTGCAGGAGATTGAGCATCGGCTGGAGACTCTTGCCTTTAGAGGTGTAAAAGGTACCACCGGCACTCAGGCCTCGTTTCTAAAACTTTTTGACAGCAGCCACAGCAAGGTCAAAAGGCTCGACCGCGAATTAGCTCACGCCTTCGGTTTCAAGAATCTCTGCGCCGTGACAGGCCAGACCTATCAGCGAAAAACCGACACGCTCGTAATCAACAGCCTTGCGTCAATCGCCCAGTCGGCCCACAAATTCTGCAACGACATTCGTCTGCTGGCCAATCTGAAAGAAATGGAAGAGCCGTTCGAAAAATCTCAGGTCGGCTCGTCCGCCATGGCCTACAAACGGAATCCGATGCGCTGCGAAAGGACTACAGCACTTAGCAGATTCGTGTTGAGCTTGGCCGCCAATCCCGCGATGACCGCAAGCGAGCAGTGGTTCGAAAGAACATTAGACGACTCAGCCAACAGGAGAATCGTCATCCCCGAAGCCTTTCTCGCCACCGACGGCATTTTGGAAATTCTCCTCAACGTCCTCGATGGCCTGGTTGTTTATCCGAAGGTGATTGACACACACGTGCAGGCCGAGCTGCCGTTTATGGCTTCCGAAAACATATTAATGGCCGCCGTAAAAGCCGGCGGCAGCCGTCAGGAGTTGCATGAAAGAATCAGGCTGCACTCACAGGCCGCGGCATCGCAAGTCAAACAATTCGGCAAGCCCAACGAGCTTATCAGCAGGCTCAAGTCGGATATGGCTTTTAGAGACGTTAACTTCGAGCGGATACTTCGAGCCGAAAATTTCATCGGCAGGGCACCGAAGCAGGTCGATGAATTCATAACCGATGTGGTAATGCCAATCCGAAAAAAATATCGCTCGGCAATCAATATAAAAACTGAACTCGATGTTTAATGGTATCGGAGCTATGACCAGAGACGAATTGATAAAACGCATCAAGGAAACAGCCTATCTCGAAGGCGACTTTACACTACGAAGCGGGAAAAAAAGTAAATACTATCTGGACAAGTATCTCTTTGAGACCTGCCCGGACATATTAAAAGCGCTCGGTGAAGAATTTGCCGAGTATGTTACCGACGATGTCACTCTCATAGCCGGCGCTGAACTTGGCGGCGTGGCTTTGGCCGCTGCTACCGCGATGCAGACCGGCAAGAACTGGATAATCGTTCGCAACAGCAAAAAAGGCTACGGCACCGGCAAGATGGTCGAAGGCGTCTTAAAATCCGGCGACGTTGTCCTGCTGGTTGAAGATATCGCCACCACCGGAGGCCAGGTCCTCGAAGCCGCGAAAATCATCACCGAAGCCGGGGCAAAAGTGAAAAAGATTGTCTGCGTCATCGACCGCAAACAAGGCGCCGACGAGAACATCAGCAGCGCGGGCTTCGACTTCGACAGCATCCTGACCAAAGACGACCTCGGTATTAAGGACTAACGCTGGGGCTGCTATGCAGATAAGAAAAGGTCAGCTCTTAATTCTGATTGTCAACTTGCTTGCCCTGGCGGGCTTTTCCGTTCATTTTCTTCGCCAGGCCAACTACGAGTTCGTAATATACGTAGCGGTAATAGCGTTCTTTCTGATAGTCTTTGTCGCCACGAACTCTAAGGTCTATTATCCGAATATCTTATTGTGGGCCCTGACCACCTGGGCCGTAATGCATATGGCCGGCGGCGCGGTATTCATCAACAAGGTACGCCTCTACGAAATTATACTGATACCGCTGTCTGGGAATTTACCAATATTTCGATACGACCAGCTGGTTCATATCATCGGTTTTGCGACCGCCACTGTCACTATGTTCTACATCTTAAAGCCGCTCTTAAGAGAGCAGCTTGAAAGTTACTGGGCGCTTTCGATTATCGTAATCTCAGCCGGCCTTGGTGTAGGCGCACTGAACGAGATACTAGAGTTCATTACCGCTGTAATTGTTTCCGAAGCCGGAGTTGGCGGTTACTTGAATACATCGCTTGATTTGGTTTCCGATTTAATCGGAGCGGGACTGGCCATGATAATAATTCGAATCGCAGAACGTGACTTCTTTTCCAATGTGCCTGTGAAAAATCGCGGCAAATCGCTGTTAATAATATACGTTCCGGTAGTGCTTATAATTCTTCTCTGGCCTATCGGCCCGGCGATGGCTTTCGTGAGGGGACAGTTACTTCGCCAGCAGAGTTGTTCGCTGAGCATCTGTTATCATTGTGGCCCGGGTGCCCGTATCGTTGACTACATATTTTTCTCCTCTGTGGCGATTGGTCTGTGGTGGGCGATTCTGGGTGCTCTCTGTTGCATCTGGCCGAAAGCGGTCAAAGCCGCATTTAGACCTTTTGCCGATGGTTT
>CAZNXD010000156.1:0-4814 GCA_964576935.1 uncultured Pirellulales bacterium
TTTTCTGGGAGAATGGCTCAACGAAGAATTGAATTTGACTATGGACGCAATCAAGCTCGAAACAGAGGTCTATGGAGAGTTAATCGCTGTTCGCGCTTTGTCCAAGCCGTTTACTGTCAATGTCATTTCACCGGATGAGACAACCCAGTCACTCGAATGCCGAATAAATTCGGCCTATTTGTTTGACTCTGAAATTGAAGAAATCTACATGAGTGTATCCGTCTTTGAGGCGGTACATAAAATAGATGCCTTCACAAAAGAAACGCTAAGGCATGAAATCGCCACATACAGAACCGATTCTGACTCGGTGGCCCTTGACCTTGCCGGACTGGACAAGGAATTTGGAAAGTTCATTAGAAAGGTAGGTCTGACCAGAAAAGGTATTAAGGTCAAAAATGAAGGTCAGCTGCCAAGCTGGGCTCAGTCTGAAGCGCTAAGAGCGGCTCAGGTAGCCAATCTTTGTGCCGCAGTCGCATGCGAAGGCGCAATTAATCCTGTTGCATCAATCTGTATACCAGCGGCCCAGACGGTTCAGATGCAGAGCTTTGGCACTTTACTCACAGCCGGTCGGGCGGGAACAGTAAGCACAATGCTGGCATCTTCAGTGCCGGCCATCGGAGACATGAAGATAGCAGCAGCACCTGCTTTCATGGGTATGAGCATGGGTACTACCGGAGCAGTAGCCGGTGGAACGGTAGGAGCCGTTGCAATCGGCGGTGGTTTCTCCGGAGGCTCATCCTCAAAAAGTCCGGTCGCTCCATAAAGTAAGATTCTTCCCGGATCAAGCGGAAACCGGTCGGTGGCTATGGGGGGATGTAGCCACCGGCCCACCTCTTTATGTAACTCACAAACCTCATCTAATACCACGCTGGAAAACTTAGTATGCTGTTAATTCAGTCAGTGTGATTTGACACAAAGCAGCTCGTTTTCAAAATCCAGCACCAGTACTGTTGAAGTGAAATAAGCCATACCAACCAAACCATCACAATCGGCAACCAACGGACTATCATTATCGAATATCGCTACCTGAGCATTTTTAATGCTTCTGCCGCCAAATGCCAACTCGTCTATCACAGTACGTTTGCACGGTAAGTTACCGATGTAAGGGTAATATTCTCGTGCTTTTCTGAGTCTGGCTCCGTCAATCTTGTCGGAGATTCTGGACCAGAGCCTCTCTGAGATTGCAAGCCCCCTTCCGCTTCCGGTGTCCAGCTGCAGCTCCACCGGCACCGAAGCAATTGTCGTCCTGACAAAGAGAAACGCGTTGCCTGCAAGGTCTTCTTCTATGAATATATCGTAAAGCTGCCACTGGTTCGGGTCATCAGGCTTGAAAGAACCATTTAACGAGAATTCAATCTCCTTCTGAATCCCGTCAAATACTATATAGCTGAACTCTCTTAACACAGGAAGGCCGAGTATGACAGAATTAAAAGCAGCATTTCGAACCCCCAACATATCAAGCAATGAGAAGTTGTCTCTGTAAAAGCAGGGCCAGTCTGAAAGCGTAACCGAGCCTATAGAAAGCTCAGTCATATTGCACAGGCTCCAATTCTGTGACGATTCTGTGCTGATATTCGGCAAGTTATAAACAGGAAGCTTGTTGTCCCGGACATGCTTTTTGTCAATAAAAATGGGTTGTGAAGCACCGGTATCAAGAACCACCGGATACTTACGGCTACCATTAATTTCTCCTGTTACAACCATCCATTGGTTTGTCGAATGAGAATCGTGGTACTTAACGCGGCAGTTGACAGCACCTGCCTCGGCGCTGTTTATCTGTCCGAAGTAATCCCAAACTCCATGCTCGAGTTGTTGAGCCCACCGCGGCTTGTCTTGTACATTGATTAGAGGCTTTGCCGCACTATCAAGCTTACTAATTTCATCAGAACAACCAACGCTAAACAGCAAAACCAGGCTCACACAAATTATACATCCGACCTTTTCCACGTCACCCTCATCCCAAACTTATGTCACCTTAAGCTGGGGGATTAAATCCAAGCGGAGTAAAATTGCCTTATATCGACAATGTCATGAGTTGCACCCCCCTGCATTTTTGGGCCCTGAGAACAGCTTTAACATACCGCTATTAACATGGCCCTTAATCTTGAAGCTATTATACCAATTCGCAGAAGTGAAATCAATAGGGTATCTGGGCAAGAAGAACTCGACAGGGATTAATTCTCTATTTTATCAAGTTCCCCAGGCTTTTCGAAGGGCAAAACCGGGTATGCTCTGGGTGTCTGGGCGGCCGAAAACGCCGACTAAACTAATTAGAACAAACATCATAATTATACCAATTAAAGCAGTAATTTGGGAGATATCAAGTGAGAGTGTTAAGAAGACAGATTTCACATCTATTTGTTAAAACTGGACTTAGCTGCCTACTCATCATGTCATTGTTCTCGAGCGGATGCGGCCCTGTTGCTTCCACACACGAGCAAATTGAGGGATTCAATGAGCTCAATCAAGTGGTATTCATAACCGATGCCAATTCAGCCACAGCGGCGACCAGTCAAACCAGTATTTACCGCGTCGTTCCAGGCGATGTCCTGGAATTCAAGATGCCAACTATTCTTAGTGCAAAAAGCGCTGATTTATCAGACCTTGTGAAAAACGTTGCACCATTCTTAAGCCGTGTTAGTGACACAGGCACAGTGACACTACCTGTAGTTGGCGAATTGCGCGTCGCCGGCATGGCTGTCTATGAAGTAGAAAATGCCGTGGTGGCCGCTTATTACCCAGAGTATGTGCGTAACCGCCCTACCGTAGTTTGCAAAGTAAGTGAGCATATATCGAAAAAACAATTCACCGTGATGGGCCTGGTGAATAAACCCGGTGTGTTCAAGCATCCACCGGAGGCACGATACAGCGTTGTTGATGCCCTGGCCTATGCCGGTGGACTTCGTCTTGTTGCAGACCCGGAATATGTCACCATCTACCGAAGAGATGCCTATGGCCAGGTCAAAGCGGTGACAGTCAAGATTAATCGCAAGTCAATGGCAGAGATTTCAAAACTCATGATAAGACCGGGTGACGTAATCGTTGCCGAGATGACCGCGCGAGAGCGTGCTAACATGGTCCTCGCTAACGTCTTCTACGTAAGAGCAGGCATGGATTTGGACCTAGATGATTAATGTATCTTTAGTGTTAAAGGGAAGTTATGGAAACGAAAGAGGCGATGGAAAAATCCAATAACAGCATCCTTAGTCCTCTGCACAGTGAACCACTGGGGCAGGGATTAATTGAAACCGCCTTGCGCCACAGGTGGCTGATTTTGTCAACCGCGATAGGTTTTCTGGTTCTGGCCGGTCTGTATCTGCTCAAAGCCACACCGGTATTCAGGAGTACCGCCCGGCTGTATGTCGAACAGAGCGGGCCCAAGATAATCTCGGATTATGAAGGTGTAATGGCAAAATCGAATAATTATCTGAATACCCAATGTGAGCTAATCAAATCCACACCAATCGTAGCCGCACTTGCAAATGATAATTACACAAGAAGCTTTGAAACATTCAACGGCGTTGACAACATTGTCGGATACCTGAAAAAAAATCTCGATGTCACCGTCGGCAGAAAAGACGATATTATGGCCATATCGTTCGATAGCCCATACCCCGAAGAAGCTGCAAGCATCATCAACTCAGTTGTGGATTCTTATGTAAGTTATCACACCAGCCGTAAACGCAGTACCGTCTCTGAGGTCTTACGTATTCTCCAAAAGGAAAAGGTCAAGCGAGACAAGGAATTGTCGGATAAGTTCCAGCAGATGCTGGATTTTACGCGCGATAACGGGGTGGTGGCGTTCAATGAAACCGGAGGCAACGTCGTTTTCCAAAGACTGGCGAAGTTATCCGAAGCCCTTACTGAAGCTCAACTTACAACCATAAACGCAAGAGCGGATTACGAAGCGGCTAAGATTCTGGCGGACGAACCGGATAAACTCAGACAGTTCATGTTGGCTGATGCGGACTCGGTCAGGGGGCTTATGGCCAACCAGGAGCAGACACAGCTAAGCAACAAGCTAAAGGAACTTCAACTGCAATTGAAAGATGCTCAGTATAATTTCACCGAAGAACATCCACTCGTCAAAGAGACACGCAGCAAGATTGAACACATATGGCAAAAGCTGTCCGAATACAACGACAGATGTGCCGAGACCTATATCGATGTCATGGAGCAGCGGCTGGCCACAGCAAAGCAAAGAGAAAATGAACTAATGATCTCTTTCCAGCAGCAGCATAAGGTCGCTCAGAACCTTGGTGTCACCACGGCTGAATACTCAATACTGCAGGCAGAGTTGAAGCGAACGGAACGACTCTGCGAGATTCTCGATAATAGAATAAAAGAGTTAAACGTGACCGAAGATGCAGGCGCTCTAAACATATGTGTGCTGGAGGTGGCGAGGCCTTCGCTTCACCCCGCAAAACCACAGAAGGCCAGAGTGATGGCAATTGCACTTCTGCTTGGATTGATGGCCGGTATGGGTCTGGCAATGTGCCGCGACTGGATGGACTACACTTTGAGGTCATCGGACGAAATAGCCGCAATTCTCGCCGAGCCGATTCTTGGGGTCATACCATCGATGAGCGAAGAGCAGGTACTTGTGGCCCAGAGCCAAAAACTGTGGCGAAAGATTCGCACGCTCACTCTTGAAGCGCTTAAGATGATAAAAGTGGACCTGCGGAGTTTTGCCAAGACAAAAACCAAGAGTTCCTCCAGTCAGAGTGACGAAATCACATCAGTTGATTTCAGGTCAAAGATTAAAAAGACCGGCCGAGACCTCAAGATGATTTGTGGTCAGTTTTCAGCCGTAT
>CAZNXD010000157.1:0-4808 GCA_964576935.1 uncultured Pirellulales bacterium
AGGCGAAGGAATTTGTTAAAGAGGCGTTCAGGATAAGCGAACAATACGATACTCCGGTGCTTGTGAGAATGACGACGCGCATCTCGCATACGAAAGAAGATGTAAAGCTCGGTGAGAGAGTGGTTCCGAAGCAGCCTGCGTTCGGTAAAAACCCGGCCAAGTATGTTATGGTTCCGGGACATGCTTACCAAAAACATATCCTTATTGAGAAGCGTCTCAAAAAATTACAGCAACTTTCGGAGCGCACGAAGCTAAACAAAATCGAAGCCGGCAGTAAAAGCATCGGCTTTATTACTTCGAGCGTGACTTATCATTACGTCAGGGAACGGTTTGGAGACGCCTCATATCTGAAGCTGGGTATGACGTATCCGTTCTGTGATGAGAAAATCAAGCAGTTCGCAAAGAGCGTGAGAAAACTCTACGTTATAGAAGAGCTTGATGCTTTTTTAGAGGAGCATATCAAGACTCTCGGAATTAAGTTCACAGCCAAAGACCCGTCATATCGGATTGGCGAGCTTAGTCCTGAGCTGGTTGATGAGATAGTGGCGGGTAAGGTTAAAAAAGAAAAGAAAAGCGGCAAACGTAAACCGCGGATGTGTCCTGGCTGTCCTCATTGGTACAGCTTTGCGGTATTAAAGAAGAACAATTTTTATGTTGCGGGCGATATCGGCTGTTATACGTTAGCGTGCTTGCCGCCGATGGAGGCTCTGCATAGCTGTTTGTGTATGGGCGCGGGAGTGACATTCAACGAAGGCTGGCGACGCGGCGCGGGTAACAACAAAAAAATCGTCGGTGTTGTGGGCGATTCGACCTTTGTGCATTCGGGTATTACGGGTCTTATCAACGCAGCTTATAACAAAGCCAAGGGAATTATATTCATACTGGATAACTCGACTACGGCGATGACCGGAGGGCAGCAGCACCCAGCGACCGGACTTACGATACGAAACGAACCGACAAAGCAGCTCGACCTTGAAGCTTTGTGCAAGGCCTGTGGAGCGGATAACGTTGATGTGATAGACCCGAAGGACCGTGATGAATTCGATAAGCTTGTCAAAAAGCGCATCAACGCGGACGAATTGAGTGTTATAATCTCACGACGTCCGTGTAAGCTGTTGAAAAGATAACTGGTTAATTGGTTAAATGGTTAATTGGTGATTGGCGGACAAAGATGTGATGGATAATAGTGTTTGCAGTATCACGTTTGGTGGAGTCGGTGGACAGGGGGTGCTAAAGGCCTCTGAGATATGCGGCTGGGCGGCTATGCTGGCAGGCTATCATGTCAAAAAGAGTGAAGTGCACGGTATGGCTCAGCGGGGCGGCTCGGTGGAATCACATCTTCGGTTCGGCAAGAAAGTCTTCTCACCTATAGTGTCGAGCGGCCAGGCTGATTATCTGGTGAGCTTTGATGAAGGTGAGCACGAAAGGCTTAAGCAATTTCTAAAGCGCGGCGGAGTTGATTTAATTAGTGCGCTCGATAAGGCCAAGACTGAAATAAAAAATCCGCGACACCTGAACACATATCTTGTAGGTGTATTATCATCGTATCTTCCTTTTAAGACACAATGCTGGCTGAGCGCGATAGAGACGGTGTTCAAGAAAAAGATAGTAGAAGAAAATAAACAGGTATTTCTCAAGGCAAGAGAGGTGAGTAAATCATGATTTGGAAAGAAGAAGTCGAATGTATGCCTGAGGCTAAGCTGGCTGAGCTGCAGGGCGGCTATCTGAAAGAGCTTGTGCCGTACATTTACAATAATTGCGAGGTCTATAAGAAGAAGCTCGACGCGGCGGGTGTTAAGCCGGATAGTATTAAGGGCATCGAAGATATAAAGAGGCTGCCCTTTACAACTAAAGAGGACATGCGCGACAATTATCCTTATGGTCTGTTCAGTGCCGGGCAACAGGATGTTCGCGAGATACATGTCTCGAGCGGAACGACAGGTAATCCGACATTGGTGGGCTATACGAAAGAAGATGTCGGCTTGTGGTCGGATGTTATGGCAAGGACGCTTTGCTGTGCCGGCGCCGAGCCCGGTGACACGATTCAGATTGCTTACGGTTATGGATTGTTTACAGGCGGGCTTGGTTTTCATTACGGCGCTTTGGAGATGGGGCTGCGGATTATTCCTACGTCAAGCGGCCAAACGGCGCGACAGTTAAAGATAATGCAGGATTTCAATCCTCGTGTAATGGCATGCACGCCGAGCTACATCCTTTATATGGCAGAAGAGGCCAAAGAGATGGGCATCGACCCGAAGAAGGGTAACTGGAAGATAGGGATATTCGGGGCTGAGCCCTGGAGCGAGCCGATGCGTGCGGAAATCGAAGAGGCTTGGAATATGCTTGCTACCGATGTTTACGGGCTGAGCGAGATAATCGGGCCGGGCGTGGCCCAGGAATGTAGGAACAAAGACGGACTGCATATATTCAGCGACGTGTTTTATCCTGAGATTGTTAATCCGACTACCGGTGAGGAAGTGCCTGAAGGCCAGGACGGCGAGCTGGTGATAACTACTCTTACTAAAAAGGCTATTCCTCTTTTGAGGTATCGCACGAGGGACATCGTTTGTATTAACTATGAGAAATGCCGCTGCGGCCGAACCAGTCCGCGAATAAGCAAGATAAGGGGCCGGACCGATGATATGATTGTGGTTCGCGGAATTAATGTGTTCCCGTCGCAGATAGAGCATGTATTACTCGGCATCGAAGAAACCGAGCCGCATTATCAAATTGTTGTTGACCGTAAGGCACATAAGCTCGATGAGGTTGAAGTTCTGGTCGAGGTTAACGAGAAGATATTCTCAGATGAAGTTAAAAAGCTCAATGAATTACGGGCCAAAATTAAAAAGGAAATCGAGTCGGTGCTTTCGATTGGGGTCAGCGTTACTTTAGTTGAACCCAAAACCATAGAGAGAAGTATGGGCAAGGCTAAGCGAGTAGTCGATAAAAGAACCGTATAAGGGATACGAAAATGAAGATAAAACAGATTTCAGTATTTCTCGAAAACAAAAAAGGACGGTTGTTCGAAGTATGCAAGCTGCTGGGTGGCAATGATGTAAACATACGAGCGCTGACTATAGCTGAGACGGAAAGCTTCGGTGTGTTGCGAATCGTCGTGGACAAGACCGAAAAGGCGGCGAAGCTGCTCAGCGACAACGACTTTACGGCTAATGTCACCGACGTGGTGGCTGTTGAGGTTGACGATAAGCCAGGAGGATTGGCTGAGGTGCTTAAAGTGCTGGCCGAGGGCGATGTGAATATCGAGTACATGTACGGTTTTGTCGAGAAGTTCAGTGACAGGGCGCTGCTGGTGTTTCGCTTCGAAGATGTGGAGTTGGCAGGGGATATTCTGGCCGAAAGCAAAATCAAAGTGGTCAGCGAGAAAGAAATCGAAGGCCTCTAAAAATGGATGTATCATTTTGGAACAAAGAAATTGAGACGGCTGGTGAGTCTGATTTGAAAGGCGAGCAGCTAAAGCGCCTGCGAGGGATTGTCGGCTGGGCGCTGAAGACGGCTTTTTATAAGCGAAGGCTTAATAAGGCCGGGATCAATTCGGGTGACGATATAAAGAGCCTCGACGATTTGAAGAAAGTGCCCTTTACCGCCAAAGATGACTTGCGTCAGAATTTCCCCAAAGGCCTTTTAGCTGTTGATATGAGTGATGTTGTGCGGATTCATTCATCCAGCGGGACAACAGGCATACCGACAGTGATATATTTTTCGCGCGATGATATCAATAACTGGACCGAATTAGTGGCACGGTGTATCGTGGCTACCGGAGCGGTGGCCGGTGATGTCTTTCAGAATATGATGACTTACGGTTTGTTTACCGGCGGACTCGGTCTGCACTACGGCGCGGAACGCGTCGGTATGACGGTGATACCAATCGGCGGTGGAAATACCAAACGCCAAATCAAAACCATGAAGGATTTTCAGACCACGGTTGTGCACGCAACGCCGAGTTATCTGCTGCACGTACATTCGGTACTGGCACAAGAGGGTACAAGCATCGACGAACTTGCTCTTAGAAAAGCATACGTCGGAGCCGAGCCTCATTCTGAGAATATTCGCCTGAAGATTGAGCAGCTTTACGGGATGGATGCGTATAATTCTTACGGCCTTAGTGAAATGAACGGGCCGGGTGTTGCGTTCGAGTGTGTGTATAAAAAAGGTATGCACATTTGGGAGGACGGTTATATCACGGAAATTATTGACCCGGTTAGCGGGCAAGAGGTCGAGGAAGGACAAACGGGTGAGGTGGTCTTTACGAATCTGATTCGAAGAGCTACGCCGCTGTTGAGATATCGAACGCGGGATTTGGCTTCGATAATACCGGGTAAGTGCCAGTGCGGCAGGACGCATCGTCGGCTGAGTCGAATAACCGGTCGGACCGATGATATGCTGATTATCAACGGCGTGAATGTGTTCCCGTCGCAGATTGAAGAGGTGGTGATGCGGATACCAGAGGTGGGGACAAATTATCAGATTCATGTCGATAAGGTCGGCGCTCTCGATAAGCTGATTGTTAAAGTCGAGATTTACTCGAAGATGTTCATGGGCGAGGCTCGCCAGCTTGATACGCTCAAGGGCAAGATTAAGGATGAGCTGCGGGCGTCGATAACGATAAATCCTGTGGTCGAACTGCACGAGCCGGGCTTTCTGCCGGTCTCCGAAGGCAAAGCCAAGCGCGTGGTTGATCTGAGGCCCAAAGAATAGAGGTGTAAAAATGGCAAAGCAACTGAATATATTCGTAGAGAACCGTCCTGGCCGGCTTGAGGCCTTAACCAAGAATCTTCAGAACAGCAATA
>CAZNXD010000158.1:0-4755 GCA_964576935.1 uncultured Pirellulales bacterium
GCGGCAAAAAAGAAATCTTCGAGCAGGTCGAGGATATCTTGAAGGTTATGGGCGCTTCTGCGGTTTTAGTCGGTGATATTGGTAGCGGCAACACAACTAAACTTGCGAATCAGATAATCGTAGCGTTGAATATTGCTGCGATGTCCGAGGCAATGGTTCTTGCAACAAAGGCCGGTGTTGACCCAGAAAAGGTTTATCAGGCCATCCGCGGCGGACTGGCCGGTAGTACAGTGCTTGATGCCAAAGTGCCCCTGGCCTTGGATGGTAATTTTAAACCCGGCTTTAGGATTGAATTGCATATCAAGGATTTGGCAAATGCCCTGGACACCGCCAATGAGCTTGACGTACCTGTACCTTTAGCAAGTGGTGTGATGGAGGTTATGCAGGCGCTTAAGGTCGATGGAAAGGCAGGCGATGACCACGGCGGTATTATTCAGTTCTACGAGAAGTTAGCCAAAGTGGAGGTTAGACGCCCAAAAAAATAAAAGTACCGGTGTGTCTACATAGCTTTTAGTGAAAGGATTCTGTCTATGCTGCTTATTGTACTTCTGCTCATCAGCGTGCTTTTTATTGTCATCTCAACAAGTAAATTTCACTTTCATCCATTTCTGGCCCTCTTATTTGCCGCAGTCGGATTTGGCTTGTGTGCCCGGATGCCGCTTCCCGAAATTGTTAAGTCAATCAATGACGGCTTCGGCGGAACTCTTGGTAGTATTGGAATCGTAATCATAGCCGGCGTTATAATCGGGACGTTTCTTGAGCACTCAGGCGGAGCCTTTAGAATAGCCGAAAGAATCTTAAAAATTATCGGCGAAAAGCATGTCCCTCTGGCAATGGCTATTATCGGCTACTTTGTTTCTATACCTGTTTTTGCGGATTCCGGTTTTGTTATCCTCACACCGTTGAACAGGGCACTTTCCAAGAAAGCTAAAATATCATTAGTGGGACCGGCGGTAGCTTTGGCTATGGGTCTTACTGCTACGCATTGCCTGGTGCCGCCTACACCAGGGCCTATCGCTGCGGCCGGTATACTCGGCGCAGATTTGGGGCTGGTGATTTTCTTCGGACTGATTGTCAGCTCGTTTGCACTTGTGGTCGGCTGGCTGTTCGCTACAAAATTCGCTTCGAGGATTTATATAGATCCAAATCCTGAGCTTTCGGAAGCAGATATAGAAGCCAGACTAAAAGAAGCTCCGTCTGCGTTTAAGGCATTGACTCCGATTATAGTTCCAATTTTCCTGATAGTGATTAAATCTATTTCTGATTTTCCAACACATCCCCTTGGGCAGGGGAATTTGAAAAGTATTATAGGTTTTCTGGGAGAGCCGGTCATAGCATTACTTATCGGAGTCCTTCTGGCCTTTCGACTTCCGAAGAAACTTGATATGCAGATGTTATCTACCACCGGCTGGATTGGTCAGGCCATGTTGAATGCGGCTATTATAATTATGATTACCGGAGCCGGCGGAGCCTTCGGAATGGTTTTGCGGAATTCACCGATTGCCGATGTGATTGGTGATACTCTATCACAAGCTAACCTGGGCATTTGGCTGCCGTTTATTATCGCTGCGGCTATAAAAAGTGCCCAGGGATCATCGACGGTTGCGCTGATTACGACTGCATCTTTGATGGCACCGTTAATGTCATCTTTAGGATTTGAGACCGGAGTTGCCAAGGCTTTAGTTGTATTATCCGTAGGAGCCGGCTCAATGGTTGTTTCTCACGCAAATGACAGCTTTTTCTGGGTGGTTACGCAAATGACCAGAATGGATGTCAAAACCGGTTACAAAGTTCATACCTGTGCAACTTTGATTATAGGTGTGACTTCGATTCTAACCATTTGGGTCATAAGTTTGATTGCCTTGTGATGTGCTTAAGAGCGGTTTAATACAATTGTTTATTGTATATTAGCTTGGTTGGCGACAATGGCGTTTTCCAGCAGCTTATCCTCTTTTTCTGGCATAACTTCCGGTGCAGCCTCGTTGGATAGCGGCAGAAAGACAGTAAAGGTTGTGCCTTTACCTTCTTCGCTTTCCACTTCAATTCTGCCGCGGTGTGCCTGGACGATTTTGTTAACGATGCTAAGCCCCAAACCGGTGCCCTTAATCTGCTGATTAGGATTATGGACGCGATAAAACTGATCGAATATTTTTGGAAGAGCTTCTTTGGGTATCCCCATGCCTGTATCGCTAACGCTTACAGCTAAATGCTGATCTCGTTGTTTTGCGTGAACGGTAACCCGGCCGTTTTCAGGTGTAAACTTGATAGCGTTACTAATCAGGTTCGTCAGGGCCTGAATCATTCTATCATTGTCGAACTTGAATTTAGGCAAATTACTATCAGTCTTAATTGAAAGAGTTATCTTATTCTTCTTTGCAAAGGGGGCCATTGTATTATAGGCGTCATTCGCCACTTCCCTTATATCGTTTTCCTGCGTATGAAATTTCATTTTGTTTGCACTTAGCTTTTGAAAATCCAAAACTTCATCTATTAGCCTTGAGAGCCTGTCTGTGTTTCTTCTTGCGATTTCCAGGAAATGCTTTTGGTCTTTATTGATTTTTCCTGCCACCTCGTCCGCGACGATTGTAATAGCTTCTTTCATAGATGTCAGAGGCGTCCGCAGTTCGTGCGAGACAGTAGACATAAATTGTGACCTCATTTCCATTGTCTCTTTTAATTCCCGCTCTGCTTTTAAGCGTTCGGTGATGTCTCTAATGACGCCTATCGAACCTATTACCTTTCCTTCCGGATTTTTCAGGACGCTTAGTGAGACGTCAACATCAATCAGTTCCCCGTTTTTTTTAACCATCTGGGTTTCCAGATGATGCTGCATTCCCTTTTGTCTGACATTGTGGCCTCTGATTGTATTCCAATGCCCTTCGGGGTAGAGGGATTTTACCGGTTTGAGGTATAAATCTTCTTTTCCCATACCCAGAAGGTTTTCCATGAATTTGTTCCAGGAAATGAGGCGCTCCTGCTCATCAGCCATCGAGATAGCAACCGCAGAATTTTCAAATATAGTTCGGTATTTGTCCTCGGCCAACTGCCGTTCGCGCGCCGCCGTTTTGCTATCGGTAATATCATTAATAGCAATAACAGCATGATTACATCCATCTATTATTGAAGGCTCACCACTTATAAGAAGCCATCGTGTAATTCGTTTGTCGTCGATATTGAACGTAGGCCGGACTTCAACCTCACGAACAGCCTGGTTTGAATTTAATATTGTTTTTACGGCCTGGTGGAGCTTACATAGTTCGCAGGCAGGGCTGTTGCCGCAGCCTTTTCCGCTGCTGACAGTGTTTATGCAGCCCAGTGCGTCACCGAACGGCCGATTGATAATCTGTTTATAATCTTTTTTGAGCATTTGCCTGATAGCATTATTAACGCGTTTAACTATCGTATGCTCGTCGATTAACATCATGCCGATAGGCGCCGCATCAAATACAGCCTCTATGTTTTTTTGTTTTTCTTTGAGAACTATTCTTGTGCGTTTTCGTTCGATAGCATACCGAACAGTTCGAGTAAGCAGGTTGCTGTCAACGTGCCCCTTGACAAGGTAATCTTCCACGCCCTTTTGTACCGCTGTAACTCCCATTTCGGCATCGTCAAGCCCGCTTAACACAATGATGGGTGTGTTCGGAGCCTTGGTGTTCAGTGTGTTAACTGAATCGAGTCCCTGGCTGTCCGGCAGACCGAGGTCGAGGAATATGACGTCGTAATCACCCTTATCCAGCAATTCAAGTGCCGCATGAAGCCGTTCAGCAAATTTTACATCTGAGATGTTTAGCGTTGTCTTTCGGAGTAACTGGTGCAACAGTTTTCCGTCACCGATGTCATCTTCGACTATGAGTATGTTTAATGGTTTTGCAGCGTCGGAGTCCATTTTATTCTCTATATCTTGAGGTGCCCCTTGTTTGAGCAGACTCTTCGTACCTTGTGAGGTTTGAGCCTGCCGTTATGTGTTACTCACAACTCTGTCTTCCAAAGCTTTTAATATCTTTTCCGTCAGATCTGTGAAATCGAATGGTTTAGTGACGTAATTGGATATGCCAAGCTCGGCGGCTTTGCTTACATCCGTTCTATCGCTGTAGGCGGTAAGCATTATTACAGGTATGTTTTTTAGGTCGGGACGGCTTCTAAGGCGTTCGAGCATTTCATGGCCGTTCATAACCGGCATGTTTATATCTAAGAGTATAAGGTCCGGTTTTTCCTTCGCCGCTTTTTCCAAGCCTTCCTGCCCATTGTTGGCGGTGACAACGTCATATTTGCAGGATTTAAGGCGATATTGAACGGTGCTGATTATATCGGTTTCGTCATCGACTATAAGTATTTTTACTTGAGCGGTTTTCTTTTTTGGTTTAAATAGTCCCAGCATTTTGATTTCCCTGTTCAAATCTGTTTATAATTTTTTTCTATCTGCTTGGCTGCTGCGAGGTCGTTTTGCCTGGTTTTTATCGACTCAAATTAGTTGTGGTATTAGCAGGAACAACAATGTTAATGCAGTGATATATGGACTCTGATTCGCGTTTATGGCCGACAAATCCAACATCTCAAAGGTCCCGAAGCCGCTGCTAATTTAATAATTACGGCAAAAAACTAAATAAACAGTCCTAAAAAACCTACAAGCCGACCATATAAGAGTCCTTTAAAAAACGAGATTATCGGCCCTATATTCTGCCGCTGATGCGTAATTACTTCTATAGCATCAAACTCACGTATTACCTGCGGGCAGTTCAAATTCAGCGGATAGAA
>CAZNXD010000159.1:0-4039 GCA_964576935.1 uncultured Pirellulales bacterium
TCAATCTCGCCCCGGCCGATATCAAAAAAGAGGGTCCTGCCTTTGATTTACCTATCGCACTTGGGATGCTGATAGGCGGGAAAGTCTTTAACAGTACTGTTATCAAGGATTTTGTGATTGTCGGTGAGCTGGCTTTGGACGGGCGCGTTCGGCCGGTCAATGGTGTCCTGAGTATGGCGATGACGGCTAAGACCAACGGTTTTCGCGGTGTCATTGTTCCCCTGGATAACGCCAACGAAGCAGCAGTCGTTGAGGATATGGAAGTTTACGGCGTAGGGTCACTCGCTCAGGCAGTTAGTTTTCTCGATGGTAAGTTGCCGTTAGAAGCTACCAGTATTGATATCGATGAAATCTTTAAGGCCCAGAGCAGATACGACGTCGATTTCGCTGACGTTAAAGGTCAACAGTCCGTTAAGCGAGCGCTAACCGTCGCCGCGGCCGGTGGTCATAACATTTTGATGATAGGACCGCCCGGTGCGGGCAAAACAATGCTGGCACAACGACTGGCAACAATACTGCCGCCGTTGAGCCTGGCCGAGTCTCTCGAAACGACCCGAATATATTCTTCCCTGGGCCTGTTAGGTAAAGGCAAATCGCTTCTTGCGACTCGGCCGATGCGCTCGCCGCATCATACGGCAACCGGGCCGGCATTGATCGGCGGCGGAGCCGATGCCAGACCGGGCGAATTGTCACTTGCTCATCACGGGATATTATTTCTGGATGAGTTTACGGAATTTCCGCGGCATGTGCTGGAGATGATTCGTCAGCCCCTGGAGGACGGCGAGATAACGGTCTCGCGGGCCAAGCGCTCGAATAGGTATCCTGCTGCGTTCATGTTGGTCGGCTCTTGTAATCCTTGCCCATGTGGCTATTACGGAAGCGTTGCTCGCAGTTGCAAATGTACGCCGAACCAGATTGAAAGGTATCTTTCCAAGATAAGCGGACCGCTGATGGACAGGATTGATATTCATATCGAAGTGCCGCCGGTGACATTCAGCAAGCTGCGCAGCAAGCAAAGCCAGCTGGATTCGGCAACTATTCGCGATGATGTAATCCGTGCCCGGTGCGTTCAGGATGAGCGTTTCGGTGACGGGAAAATTATGACAAACTCGCGAATGACACATAAGCAGGTTCGCGAATACTGCAAGCTGGATGGGTCTTCGGAGATGCTGTTAAAACAGGCGATGACGGAGTTTGGCTTAAGCGCGCGGGCCCACGATAAAATTTGCAAAGTCGCACGGACGATAGCTGACCTGGCACAGGCTAAGGATATCGCGCCTGAACACATCGCCGAGGCGATAAGCTACCGCAAATTAGACCGAAAACTGTAACAAAATCCAAAAGTGGCCACTGGTGTCAAAACCACAGTGAACAACTGCCGAGCTTTACTTATTTTCAGCTTTGCTGTTCGGATTGCCTCTTGTTTTTTTCAACATTATTAGTATATTTGTATGGTCGGATCGCTATGTTTAAAGGATTAACCTAAATATGTTGAACTTGGGAATAGTGGGCTGTGGTTATTGGGGCCCTAATCTTATTAGGAATTTCCACAACCTTGGCGATTGTAGAGTTAAAAAAATATGTGATGTTGACGCGAAGCGATTGTCACATCTGAAATCATTATATCCACAGGTGGAGACCACCTCTGAATACAATGATGTTATTAATGACGCCGGGATTGATGCAGTTGTAATGGCTACTCCGGTACACTCTCATTTTGATATAGCACATAAATGTCTCCGGGCGGGCAAACACACCTTTATTGAAAAACCGATGGCATCTTCCTCGGAGCAATGCAAGCGATTGATAGAGATTGCAGAGGCAAAAAACTTAACCCTTATGGTTGGCCACACCTTTATTTATTCAACCCCTGTGAACAGGATTAAGGAAATAATTGATTCTGGTGAATTAGGCCAGCTTCTGTATATAAGCTCTCAGCGTCTGAATCTTGGCCTGTTTCAGAAAGACATTAACGTGGTCTGGGACCTTGCGCCGCACGACATATCAATCATTCTGTACATCGTCAAAGAAAAACTGGAGTCAGTAAGCTGTCAGGGCAAAGCTCACGTGAACCCGAAAATCGAAGATGTGACCAGTATGACTTTGAATTTTGAAAACAACGTCTTTAGCGTCATACAGAGCAGTTGGCTGGACCCAAATAAAGTTCGTCAGATGAAGTTCGTCGGCAGTAAGAAAATGTTGGTATATGACGATATAGAACCAAATGAAAAAATCAAGATTTACGACAGGTCTGTTGAAGCTCCGCCTTATTATGACACATTTGCCGAATTCCAATATTCATATCACTACGGTGACATGTGTGCTCCTTACCTGAAACTGGTGGAGCCGTTAAAGGTTGAATGCCAGCATTTTCTTGACTGTATTAAGCACGGCACGAAATGCCTCTCGAGCGGACAGGAAGGATTTCAAGTGGTTAAAGTTCTTGAATCGGCTACCGAATCCCTTAAGAAAGATGGGATTAAAGTCAGCGTTACTATTTGAACGGGGCGGTCGATAAAAATGGAGACACAGAGAATTGCTCCTGATGTAAAGTTGGGCAAAAACGTGAAGATTTACGATTTTGTGAACCTTTACGGTTGCCAAATCGGAGATAACAGCAAGATAGGCACTTTTGTGGAAATACAAAAAGGTGCTAAAGTCGGCAAGAACTGCAAGATTTCGAGCCATACTTTTATTTGCGAGGGTGTGGTTATCGAGGATGATGTTTTCATCGGCCACAATGTTACTTTTATCAACGACCTTTACCCTCGTGCCACTTCGAAAGACGGAACTTTGCAAACAGAAGACGACTGGGAGGTCGTACCGACATTGGTCAAAAAAGGAGCATCAATTGGTTCAAGTGCCACACTTTTGTGCGGCATAACAATAGGGGCCAATGCCATTATTGGGGCCGGTAGCGTGGTAACAAAAGATGTTCCTGAAAACATGGTCGTTGCGGGAAACCCGGCCAGAACAGTAAAACGAATCGACGAACAAACGGATATGAGAAAAGGCAAATGAAAGTCCCATTCCTTGATTTAAAAGCTCAATACGATTCCATTCGAGACGAAGTTATTAACAGCCTGGAGCAGGTTTGTAACGATTGTGCATTTGCCGGCGGGAAATTCGTAGAGCAATTTGAAAACGAATTTGCATCATATTGCCAAACTCAATACGCCGTCGGAGTAGGAAGCGGAACAGAAGCCTTGTGGGCGGCTCTGAAGTGTCTGGGAATTGGAAACGGTGACGAAGTTATCACCACTGCCAATACGTTCATCGCTACAGCTGAGGCCATAAGTTACTGTGGCGCCAAACCGGTGTTTGTAGACATCGAGGAACAGACGTATAACATGGACCCTAAGCTTTTGCAACAGGCCATTACGCCGAGAACAAAGGCTATAATCCCTGTACATCTTTATGGCCAGCCTGCCGATTTAGACCCTATCATTGAAGTTGCAAGAGCAAACAATCTGTTCGTTGTAGAAGATGCCTGCCAGGCGCATGGCGCTAAATACAAAAATAGAAAAACCGGTTCTATAGGTGATGCCGGTTGTTTTAGTTTTTATCCGGGCAAAAACCTCGGTGCCTATGGAGAAGGTGGAGCAGTAGTTACAAACAATAGTGAGCTGGCTGAGAATATACGAATGCTTCGCGACCACGGGCAAAGGGAAAAATATCATCATTCAATTGTCGGATGGAATGCTCGCATGGATGGTTTCCAGGGAGCGGTTTTAAGTGTGAAATTGAAATATCTTGACCAGTGGAATAAAGCCCGCAGGGAAAACGCGAGCTTATATAATGAACTTCTTGCCGATTGTGACGAAGTAACTGTTCGGCCTGAAGCTGATTATGCCGAGCATGTCTATCATCTCTATGTGGTTCGAACCCAAAATCGTGATGCTCTGCAACGGACCTTGGCAGAAAATGATGTGTTCTGCGGGATTCATTATCCTATACCTTTGCATCTGCAATCCGCTTACAGTTTCCTCGGATATGAAAGAGGTGCCTTCCCAGTCACAGAAATATGCGCTGATGAGAT
>CAZNXD010000159.1:4049-4720 GCA_964576935.1 uncultured Pirellulales bacterium
TCTCATTACCGATGTACCCGGAGTTAAGCGAAGGCCGAATAGAAAAAGTAGTTCGTGAAATCAAGGTATTTAAGAAGTCCTTAAGTGCTGTGACTGATAATGATAAGTAACATCGTATTCACAAAAAACCGCCTATTACAGCTTGAAGGGTATCTGAAGAGTCTATACAGGTACTGGCCCGAAGCTCTGATGCAGACGGTAGTAGTTTACAAACCCGAGCTTTTCGAACACGAATATGGGGCGGTTTTCAGAAAATTCAACGAAATCAAGGTGGTAAGGGAGCGGGATTTTCACAGTGATGTTCTAAATGTATTGGCTAAAACTGAAACGGAGTATGTGCTTTTTTGACGCTCAAAACAACGTCGAGAATATCGCTTTCTTCGCTATACGTCAAAACAAGTACAAGAATTCTTGGTTTATCCGGCATTCAGGTATCCAACTAATCGCAAATACTTCATTTTTTTACGAAGGATTCAAGTTTGTTCAACTCTTTAATGGCTTCGTCGAAATGATCGATGTTCTCTATTCCAAGCCAATATTCTTCGATGCGATATGCGCCAATATGGCGGTTTTCCTCTAATAGCTTATTCACAAGGTTAGGTATTGTAAAAAATGAATTATCCGGTACGAAGTCGATAACAGACGCATCTAATACGTAAATTCCCGCACTC
>CAZNXD010000160.1:0-4432 GCA_964576935.1 uncultured Pirellulales bacterium
TAAGCCCACAGGCACCTGAAGCCTGCGCGTCTGCCAATTCCGCCACATCCGCAATGCCGGTTGATAGTAAGCAATTTGGATACTTAAGTCAAGACAGAGTACATTTGTAGCAAAGAGGTTATTTTATAGGACTCAGGGTTTTGCTGGTTTGGTTGCAGGATATTTTGAACTAAAAACCAGATTTTTCCGGGTATTTTAAATTGCATCACAAGTGCCGCACCACTCATATTCCCATAACAATTGGAAATGCCTGCAGCCAAACGGGATTATAAAAGCCGGTAACGGAAATTACGTTTTTCGTGGTTATGAAACCGCTTTAATAGACCGATGAGCGTTTTGCTTGTGGATTTTGTGAGTTATATTTTAATTAGTGGTCTGTTAGCGGACGGTAGGAGTTATACGAACACCACCGAAAGAGCGGTGGTGTTACATGTGCAGATACTGGGCGCTGCTTCAGTATAGGCATTGATGGCCGCAATGGGCCCGTTTTGAATAATGGAGTGAGATGGAATCTGTACAGGAAACAATCGGCGCCTCCCATAGGGCAAGAGTTGAAGTTCTATTTGGTGAGTTTCTTGTCTCTAAGAATCTGCTTAGCCGACGGGAGCTGATAGAGGCTCTTAATGCCCAGCGAGATAATCCCGGACGGCTCGGTGAAGTTTTAGTACGTCTGAAGATTCTGGATAGCGAGCAGGTAACACGTGCCTTAGCTGAGCATCTGGCTTTGGAGTTTTCCCCGCTGGATGATGTCAGCAAAATCAACATGGAAATTGCCCGGATGCTTCCGGAGAGTATCGCCCGCAGATTTAATCTTGTGGCGATTGGGGAGATTGACGAAAGAGTGATTGTTGCCATGGCGGACCCGCTGAACGTCGTGGCTATTGACACAATCACTCTTAAGATAAGGCGTCAAATCAAAGTAGTAATCAGTTCGCCGGAATTGATTAACCAGATAATAGAGACGATTTACCATGGCTCTGATATTGACCAGCAACGACTTCGCGATTTGGTTGATACGGAAGTAAGCACAGCGGAAGAAGATGATGACGACCTTGTCGTAGAGGATATGTTCGAAGAATCTGCCGACGGAACGGCAGCTGCCAGTAAAGCACCCGTAATTAGATTTGTGGATTTGCTGTTGAGTCAGGCGGCAAAGAGCAGGGCCAGTGACATTCATATTGAGCCGCAAGAAAAATCAATGGTGGTACGAATGCGTATCGACGGCAGGCTAAGGGATATGGTCCCTCCGGCCCGGAAGATGCAGGCTGCAATAATAGCGAGGATAAAAATACTATCAAAAATGGATATCGCCGAGCGAAGGCTGCCGCAGGACGGGCGGTTCAAGATGAAAAGCTCCGGCAGAAGCATTGATGTTCGTGTTTCGGTTATTCCAACCATATATGGTGAAAAGGTAGTGATGCGAATTCTGGATGCGGCCGCTGTTAATCACAACATAGATGAAATAGGATTTGAACCTGAGTTGCTAAAACAGTTCAAAGCTGTATTGACTCAGCCGCATGGAATTGTCGTGGTGACTGGACCGACAGGTAGCGGTAAAAGCACCACACTCTACTCTGCTTTGAGCTACATGAGAGACCCGACAAAAAATATCACCACTGTTGAAGACCCGGTCGAGTATCGACTGGCAGGCATAAACCAGATTCAGGTTAAACCCGAAATAGACCTTAATTTCGCCAAATGCCTAAGAGCAATCCTCAGGCAGGACCCGGATATCGTTTTGATTGGTGAAATCCGAGATAAGGAAACAGTTGAAATAGCGATACAAGCCTCACTTACCGGCCATCTGGTACTAAGCACGTTCCATACGAACGATGCTGCCAGTGCGATTAGCAGGTTCTGCTATATGGGACTTGAGCGTTACCTGCTTGCTTCGACGTTGAATTTGGTGATAGCTCAGCGACTGGTAAGGAAGATATGTGATAAGTGCCGCGAGCCGGTCAAGCTTAGCGATGAAGTACTGCGCAGGCTACAGATAGAGCCTTCCGAGGCAGGCAAGATGGAATTCTATCACGGAAAAGGTTGTCAGGGCTGCGGTGGTTCGGGCTACTCAGGAAGACTGCCGGTCTTTGAGTTCCTGGTTTTGGATAATCAACTCAGGGAATCAATTGTTGCGGGTAAAAGTGAAGCCGAGATAAGACAGATGGCTCGCGAGAAGGGCTATGGTGGATTGTTTGAGAGTGGCGTGATAAAGCTCAAGCAGGGCTTGACTACAGCAGAAGAAGTGCTGGGGGTTACTTTCGCAGAAAGTATTACTTAAATAAAGTATTTTCTGCGGTTGAACCGCAAATTATTGTGCTCAATTATTAATGTAGCAGAAGATGCTTTTTCCTAAAGCGAGGGTATTTCAAAGCCGATTGTATAGCGCCGCAATGGTTAGTGGTGCGCAAAGTCTATAGTCTTATAAGGAATTGGCCTTTGCGATGTTTGTCAGGGTTTTGGAAAAGTTGATGACAGTAGTTAAAGAGTAAAGCAACAATAGATAGGTCCGATACGACAAATGGCTAATTTTAAATACATAGCTAGGGACACAGTTGGTGAGCGTAAAGAGGGTGTCAAGCAGGCGGTCAGTGCCAGTGATGTCCTGGGCTGGCTTCGGGAGTTGGGTTTGACGCCTGTATCTGTGACAGAACTTTCAACAGTTACGGCAAAACAACGCACGCGAACCCGTCGGCGCAAATGTATCAAATCTGCCGACCTGTCGGCGCTCTTCTGGCAATTGACGACTATGCTGGAAGGCGGCATCCCGATAACAACAGCTTTGGAAACTATCGGCGATGATGTAGATAATCTGCGTCTTCAGCAGGTACTGAAGCATCTTTTGGATAAAATACAAAAAGGTCAAACGCTTTCAGACAGTCTGGCCGAGTTTCCCGAAATCTTCAACAAGCTTACTTGTGCGATTATTCTGGCTGGTGAGACGGGAGGAAGTCTTCCCGAGTCAATGCGACGGCTCGCTGAGTATTTCGATTCGCGGGACCGGCTGAAGAAGAAAATTCAAGCAGCGATGGCTTATCCGGCGTTTGTGCTGATTTTTGTTATCATGATAATGGTATTCATTATGACATTCATAATTCCACGGTTCCAAAAGGTGTTCGAGCAATTTGGCGGTGAATTGCCGGGCTTTACAAAGGCATTTATGGGTTTCTACGAATTTGTTCGCGGGAACATTTTGTTTCTAATTGGCGGAATTGTGTTTTTGGCTGTCGCGACTGTATTTGTCTCAAAGACATCAAAAGGACACCAGACTCTATGCAGGATATCGTTGCGATTTCCTCTTTTAGGAAAGATAATAAGTCAGGGTTTTGTTGCGACTTTTTGCCGAACGATGTCAACGATGGTTTCTGCGGGCGTATCTGTTTTGGAAGTTTTTGACATTCTCTCGGTGATGACTAACAACGATGTTATTAAGTCCGCCATTGTCAATTCGCGGGACCGAATCGTACAGGGGTCAAATATTTCTACGAGTCTGAGCGGCTCAGGTTTCTTTCCAAACCTTGTAGTCAAAATGATGCAGGTGGGCGAGGAGAGCGGTTCTATGTCACGAGTTTTAGACAGAACTGCAGACTACTACGAGCGCAAGGTAGATACGACAATACGAACGGTAATGAGTCTTTTGGAGCCGATAATGATTGTATCGGTTGGAGCGATTGTGCTGGTAGTGGTGCTGGCTCTGTATTTGCCGATTTTCTCGATGCGGACATAGAAGGAGAAAACGGAAAATAAACATAATCGTCCCTTTGTTTTTGGCCGATTATGATGGCATAAACGGCTGGAGGGTGTTTGTCAGGCTAATAACTGAAAGAAAAACTTTTTTTGGAGAGGCCAAGAAATGGAAAGACAAAAAGGTTTCACACTGATCGAATTAATGGTGGTCATTCTGATCGTCAGCATCCTTGCGGGTGTAGCTATTCCGCTGATGCAGGGCCGAATCAATTCGGCCAAATGGTCAGAAGGCAATGCTGCGGCTGGAACAGTTCGTACTGCTATCCGTGCGTATTTTGCGCAGGACCCCGCTAAAGCAAGGGTTTTGACTGGTAATATGGGTCTTGCAGCTAACCAAGCTGCCCTTGGTTTTGACAGCGCTGATTTGACAGGAACATATTTTGTGCCGAGCAGCTACACAATTACCTCTGTTAACAGTTCAACCGGAATCGCCGTTATAACAGTAGGCAACGGTAAAGGTTTGACTGGTACGTATGTGCTTGGTTCAGACGGTGCCTGGACGGCTGGCAGCTAATGTCGTGTTAATGGCGCTATCCGCAGAAGATTCATTTTGTTAAAGCGCCAACACCTATATTGATAGTTTAGGGGAGATGCCGTGAGCGTTAACGAATTGAAACGCTCTGGTGGCATGACTCTGCTTGAAGTAATGGTGGCTATGGTCGTTTTGGCCATAGCCGCCATAGGCGCT
>CAZNXD010000160.1:4442-4704 GCA_964576935.1 uncultured Pirellulales bacterium
ACGCCGCCAGGCACGGGAACATTGCCAAACTGGAGATGATCGCTACTCGTACAGCGCAACTGCTGCTCGAAGATTGGAAGAGCACCGGTGGTGACGAATACTACGACCCAAGTACATTAGGTCTTGGCTTCCACGAAACCGCCGAAGAAAACCTTTACCGAATTGTAGTCGACGATTTGCCCATGTATGTAAGATTGGCGCATAAGGATGTTGCGCACGATTCGGTAGCGTCAGTGACGATGAGAGAAATAAGCGTGATTAC
>CAZNXD010000161.1:0-4701 GCA_964576935.1 uncultured Pirellulales bacterium
GCAAACACCGAGAGCGACGAACAACAGAAAACTTGCTACTGATAATTTCTTCATTAATGCTCCCAATCTAAACCATGGCCACTTGTAGCCGGTTCACCTTTAGAGTCCGTATCTCCAATTTCATAACAATACTTTATTAGATAGCCTGTTTGTTTGTCAAATCTTCCATTGACCCTGTCCTCTGTTAATTATACCATATCGTAAGAAATGGTGGTTTATGAAGATAATAAAAACCGTTCCAAAGCTAAAACCAAGAGCAATTGACGCTCACAAGGGTACCTTCGGCAAGGTCTGCATCATCGCCGGAAGTTTCGGAATGAGCGGAGCTGCTGCACTTGCAGGCCGAAGCGCACTGCGAGCAGGAGCAGGCCTGGTCCGTGTAGCAACACCAAAAAGTATCCTGCCAATCGTCGCTTCCATCGAACCGTCATTCACTACCATACCTCTGGCGGAAGACTCCGCAGGCCGAATCTCAAAAAAAGCTCTTAATACCATCCTCACAGCCGTCTCTGAAAACGATGTCCTCGCATTCGGTTGTGGCGTCGGCATAAGCTCGGAAGTCCGTTTCGTTCTGGAAAATCTTATAAGGCAGGAAAATTTGCGACTTATCATTGACGCCGACGGCCTCAATAACCTTAGCAAAATTCAAAACTGGCCGGATATCCTCAAAGCCCGGACCATTCTTACCCCGCATCCCGGAGAGATGAAAAGGCTCTGGGAAGGTTTGTACCGCGAGCAAATGCCGGCCGAGCGAAACCAACAGGCAGTCGAATTGGCTCAGCGAACCAAAACCGTTGTTGTCTTAAAAGGCGCCGGCACTGTCGTCACCAACGCTGAAAAAATATACGTAAACAAAACAGGCAATCCCGGCATGGCCACCGCCGGTTCCGGTGATGTCCTGACCGGAGTAATTACTGCCCTATCAGGTCAGGGTATGAGCAACTTCGATGCCGCCGTCTGCGGTGTATACCTCCACGGCCTGGCCGGTGACATCGCCGCCGAAGAACTCGGCCAGGTTAGTCTCATCGCAACGGATATCATAGACGCACTCCCGGCCGCCTTCGCAGGACAAAAATAATAAAAACCAATGCCGGTTATTTTTACCCTTCAGGTCACACTTCCAGCATCAAATACGCATATTTTTAAGAAAAACCGGCGCAAGGGCCGAAAATACCACTATAAACACAACCAACAGCTTAGGATATTAACGCACGTATGAAAACAGCACCTGACACTATCGGCCAGGAGCACCTAAAGGTACTGCGCCTCAACAGGCCTTTGCTGCCGATAGAACAGTTCGCCGCACGCGAAGGCACCACCATCGAAGAAATCGAAAAGTGCAGCAATATTGGAATCGTCCAGCTAAGAAAGCACAACGGCAAAACCTACGTAGTAGACATCCCGGTTTGCTCATACGATGCAACCGCCGAGGCCGATGCTGAGGTCGCCAGCCTAATCGGCAAAACTCCAAATGCCACAGCAGAACCAGCCAAGCCAAAAGCCGTTGAACACAAAAGCGAGCCCAAACCAGTCATTCATACAAAGCCCGCAGCAGCCGGTCTTTTCAAAAACCTCCGTGATTCAGCTAAGAACATTAAAACTAAACTCTTTAAGACCGAACCAAAACAACCTGCAGCTCAAATCAAAAACGACAGCTGTCCGTCTGAATCGGAACAGGCAGCGAAAAAACAAACAGTAAAACCAGGTTCGATATCAGCACTTGTCTCAAAAATGGTTGAAAAGAGCCGGATGATAAAGCAGCACCTCAAACAAAGCTCTCCCCAACAAACCGGACAGCAAACCACCGAAGCCGAAGCAGAACCCGATATACCGCAAATGACTGAACAGCTAATTCAGTCTATGAACTCACAGCTTGACCAGATGGAAAACGCTGTCAAAAAAAGTGGTATCCTGCTCGAAAGAAATGATAAGCCCGCGTGTGACACTACCGCCCAGCCTATTCGTAATAACCTTGACAAGCCGCGCGAAAACCAGATCGATTTCCTCAAGGTTCAACTGCGACAAATTGAACAGGAGCTGGATCAGGCTCGCAAACAGCACTGTGAAACCACAAAAAGACTGCACAGCCAAATCGAGGAGTTATCAGAACTCTTGACCGTCATTGGCAGAAGCGGCTAACCACCGTCAATTATCTTTGCCGCTATCCATTCGAGAAAGCAACTTCCAGCCGCATGGCAAAAGCACCGCCGCCAGGATTACCTTAATCACATCCCCAATAACAAAAGGATAAACCCCGACACTCAGAATCCGCCCCAAACTAAATCCCGAACCGCTCGCCACCGCAAGGCAGCTCAGCCAGATGACTCCTGATACATGCAGGCAGACATTGCCTGTCACCATAGCGCAGGCGGTCTTAATAACATTCCTATCCCATCCGCGCTCGCAAAGCCGCCCCACAACCCATGCCGCAATAACAAATCCCGCCAGATATCCCCCTGTCGGGCCAATCATCCAAGGCACCCCTGCCGCACCGCCTGCAAATACCGGCAGGCCCACAGCACCCTCCAGCAAATAAACCAAAATACACAATGCCCCGCGCCTGGCGCCAAGCAACGCGCCTATCATCAGCACGGCAAACGTTTGACCGGTCACCGGAACCGGGCTAAAAGGCAGCCACACGCTCAACTGCGCCGATATCGCTATTATCAGCGAACCGCCGACAATCAAAACCACGTCATAAAACCTCGACCAACCGACCGTTCTGGGCCTGAAAACCCCCGCTACCGTCAATGCTCGTTCATGCATGAAAAATCACCTCTTTAGCTGATAACATTCAAAAATGCTTCATCGTATCCGGCAGATTATATTCCATTTACAGCGCAAGTCAAACCATGTTACAAACTCACAAGCCGTCCGCAGAAATTTTTGCACCTCGCGTCCTATATAATTGCACATATCAATCACCCAATCCGCTAACGCAAAAAACTTCCCGAATCGAGGAGTTTTTGTTCGGTTTTTGTTTGGGTTTTTCACACCCTCTATCCGATACAAATACTTACGCACAGCAATAAATCTTTTGGAAGAAAAAAAATGAGACCCGATGCAAATATCCACCAGATTGGTCCAGTATGCAGATTCGGCCCCGGCGGAGACTTCGTTCGTCCCTGGCCTTCTTCAAGCGAGTATCTACAGCAAGCCGACAGCCCCATCACCCGTCTGCTTACTAAAATCTCCACAATAATCGGCACGCTTGAAAACCAGCGACCCGGCGCCGAAGTTACTGCGAATAAAGGAACCATCGATGCAACACAAACGCAAGATGCCCCAGCACCCAACGCCCAGACAACTGCAACTGCTAAGAGCCATAGTGACCTTTGCAGACAAACGCTGCTATTTGCCGACGATCACCGAATTAGCCGACCAGTTAAATCTAAGCCGAAGCACCATATTCGAACACATCGAAGAACTGCGAAAAAAGCAATTACTTGCCAGCTCCCCGCTCAAGGCTCGCTCTTTGAAACCCACCTCCAAAGCGCTAAGACTGCTTAAGCAGTTCAATGAACAACCTCAGCAGCTTGCTCTGCCGCAAGGCCATGGCATACCTCTGTTCGGCAAAGTCGCCGCCGGTAATCCCGTAGACGCCGCGGAAAATAAAGAGAGCCTCTCACTCGACGATTGTTTCGGCTCGAATGACGATGTCTTCGCACTTGAGGTCACCGGCGATAGTATGATTGAGGATGATATTCGCGACGGCGATTACGTGATTTGCAAACACACGCACACCGCCGCCAACGGCCAACTTGTTGTCGCACTCACAGACGGCGAAAATACTACTCTCAAAAGATTCTACAAAGAAAAATCAAAGGTACGCCTCCAACCGGCCAATCAGAATTACCGCCCTATCTACAGCGATGACTGCCAAATCCAGGCCGTCGCCATCGGCCTTTTGCGAAAGCTCTGACGTGCTTTCAGCGGAACAAACCAAAGGCCGCGAGTTTGATACTCGCGGCCTTAATCTTTAAATCAATCCGACAATAAAGCTAATCAACACCTGTAAGCCAGTTTTCGGCGAATTTGGCAAAGTCGTCGAATTCAACCGCACCAGAACTAGTGATATCCGCCCCACCGCAGTATTTATTGGATAATGTGCAATTATCCATAAGCCATCGTTGAACAAAATAATCCAGGTCTTCGATATTTACCCCATCCGGGCAGTCAAAATCTGCTATATTGAACTGCCACCACAAAAGCGGATAATGCACATCATCAACGCACATTCGCCAGATGTTCTCTATTCCATTTTCCGTTTCGCCTACGAAATCCCAATCGAGGAAACTGCTTTGTTGTTTCATTTGCTCATCTGTAAGCGGCGTGCCATAGCCGTTGTCCGGTCCGCTGGTATCGAGAAAATAGCAACTGACAACGTTCCCGCTATTGCGTCCCACAAGCCCGCCGATATCTTCATTACCACTTACCGAACCTGTTGCGTAGCAATCAACGGTGTTGCCGCGATTGTGTCCCACCAGCCCGCCGACATCAGAATTGCCGCTTACCGAACCCGTCGCATAGCAATTAATGATAGTGGTAGTGCCATAGCTACTGAATCCCACCAGCCCACCGACGCTGTCATTGCCACCTACCGAACCTGCCGCATAGCAGTTGCTGATACTACCATGGTTATTGCCTCCCACCAGCCCACCGACATCGTTTCCGCCGCTTACATTGCCTGTCGCATAGCAG
>CAZNXD010000162.1:0-4641 GCA_964576935.1 uncultured Pirellulales bacterium
CCTTGTTCTCATGAGGGTATCTTGTGTAATTAAAATGTGGAAAAGAAACAACTGATAGAAAACAAAGGAAAATAAAATTGAAAGGAATATCTATTGATGAGATTCCAATTTTATCAATCTTTTTTAGGGGCTTTTCAATAAGAAAATAATCTTTTGGTGAGAGATATTTTTTTATAGAATTTAAAAATTTAATCCTAAATGTAATTAAATTGTGTTTTAACTTGGATTTGTTTGCTTTTGAATTTTTATGAATGCTATCAAAGAAGAAGATTAATTTTTTGATATTTTGCTTGCTTTCTATTGCTATATTTTTTTCTTTTTTTATTAACTTTTCAAATTTTTTAATTACTGGGTCAATTTTCTGGTTAAATTCATTTATTTTTAGGATTAATTCTACTCTTTTTTTTAACCCATGGTCTTTTAACATAAATATGAAAGCTTTGGGCGAAAGATGACCTATAGAATCCTTGCCGTTGTAAAGGTCTTCTTTTTTCAATTTTCCAGAATACATTCCTAGACATTTAGTCATTTTTTCAATAGATTGTTGTAAATGATAAATTGCAAGAGGTTTAGTCTCTTTGTCTGAGAATAATTTTTTTGATGCTTTAAAATCGGCAACGGCACAATCGTATAAAGAGGTTATAAATTCTACATCTTCTTCTGGTTCTTCAAGAATATCTTCCATAAATATATTCATTTGTTTTTTGGTTATTTTTTTCTCCATAGAAGAATTTATCGCCCTAATGCCCTCTAAGATAATCTTATTATATATTTGTTCTTGACTAAGCTTTTTGTTTTTCTTTAGTATAAACATAAATTATTAAACCATTAAATACCTATAAATCTTTGTATAACAATAAAATGATATTCAAACTTTCGCCCTCGACTCTCAATTTAATGCAAGAATGCCCTCGTTGTTTTTGGTTGGCACAACATAAAGTTTGGAAGCGACCTATCGGAATTTTTCCAAGTCTTCCAAGCGGAATGGACAAAATTCTAAAAATACATTTTGATAAATTTAGAGACAAAGATTTGCTTCCTCCTGAGCTTTGTGATGATTCTCATTGTGAAAATATGAAACTATTTGATGACAAAGAAAAAATGAAAGTGTGGCAGTCTAATTTTAAAGGAATTTCTTGGAAAGATAAAAATGGGAATGAGTTACACGGTGCGGTGGATAATATTTTAATGAAATGTAAAAAATTAATTGTTCTTGATTATAAAACTCGTGGTTATGCATTAAAAGAAGATACGGCGGAACACTATCGTCTTCAACAAAATATATATAATTTTCTTTTGAGGAAAAACGGTTACGAGACAGAAGATTATTTTTTTCTTTTGTTTTATATGCCGAGAGAAGTGACACCGACGGGAAAAGTTATTTTTGATACAGAGCTTGTTAAGATGAAAGTTGATGTTGAGATGGCTGAAAAGGCATGGGAAAATGCACTAAAGTTATTAAATGGGGATTGTCCAACTAAATGTTGCGAGTGGTGTGAGGGAAGATGACCAATTTAATCTTATGGGGATTAATCTTTAATTTTGTAGGTTCTTTAGTATTGATTTTAGTAACTCTTTTTGGGAAATGGCATCAAAAAGATTATTCAAAACATTGGACAAAAAGATATTGGTGGATGGGGTGGAGACCTATTTTCAAGATAAGTCCTCCCTCAGAAAAAGCAAGGTGGAAAATAAAATTAAATCATAAAGTGATAATTGAAGGATTTATCCCACCGAGACACTTGTGGAATTCTATAGGTTTCTTGTTAATTTCAATAGGGTTTCTTCTTCAAATAATTGGTTTAAATTCTGTGTAAAAATAATTAGCTTTTGTTTTTAAACAAATTTATAAGGTTGAAGTTATTTGTTATTTTATGGATAATAATAATGAATGGGTTGAGGGCAAGGCCAAGGAAAGAAAATCCCAAAATTTTCTCAAAACCGTTCTTGAATTATCGGGATATAAAGTAATGAATTTTGGAATAGAGAATCACAATCAAGAAATAGTATCTCAAATAAAAACCAATTACACTCCTGAAACCAATCGAAGATTGATGTCTATGCCCGACTACGTAGTTATTGACAAAGAAACAAAAGAGACTTGGTTGGTCGAAATAAAATATAGAACTTTCAATCAAGATTTTAATATGAAGGAAAGCAAAATTCCTTTTAAATATAGAGAGATTAAAACTTATTTGGATTTATGGAAAGATATAACTTTGATTTTAGTATTTGATGTTAGTCCGTATTGTTTATGTGTCGATGTTAATAAAATAAATTGGAATATCCACTTTAAAGAAAAATTCACGAACCACAAAGGAAATTTAGATGAGTTATGGAATTTTAGTGGAATATATGAAATTATAAATAAAAAATTTCCGAAAGTGACTCAAGAGAATTTCAAGAAAACTTTGAATATACTTGGTATTAAAGAGTAATTATTTTATTTCAAAATTACTCAATTTCATATTTCCAAATCAACTTGTACAGAATCAGCAAAGAATCCTTCGCCAGTTATTTCTAAAACCAATCCTGTATCATTTATGGGAACATCAAAAACCAATTCCCCACTCGTCTGTAATCCAGCACCTAATCTTTCAAAAGTAAATGGATTAAAGTTCATCATACTAAGATATATGCTTGCAGATATATCTGGATTATAATTTCTGCCCTGTGAGTCTATTAAACTAAAATCGGTTGTGCTTAAAGACATATCGCCATTCCCATTATTTTTAACGGTTAGAGAAATAATAACAAAAACTCCCTTGGCTTCTTCTACATTATACAAACTACCTAAAGCAGAAGATGTAAAAACACTGTCTACTGAATAGTCTATCTTATCTATAATTATTTTTTCACCAATGGAATATATTTTTGCTTGTTCTTGATTGTTTGTCGTACTTATTATTTCCTCTTCGGAAAAAATAGCTCCAATTCCTCCCATGATTATAAAAATAATAATTATTGTAAGAATCCAGTGTCTACGAAACCAATTTTTGTTTTTAATTTCTGTTACCATTTTTTAATTTTCCCCATAATATATACATTTTCCAAATTTCTCATCCAATACACAATAACCTCTACTAAAATCAACCAAAGTCATCATATGATTTGGAGTTACAAAAAATGAATAATTATATCCCAACATATTCGCTAAAGTTGCATAATAAACTGAGTAGCTCTTGCAATCTGCTCCTATATCAAACATATCCTCGACAGAATAAATATCTTCTCTTGGAATATTATTATAATTTTGAACTACATACTGATTAACACAAAGTAGTTGTTCTGATTCATTTTCTTTTACAGAACAATGCTCGAAAACTTGCTGAGTATAAGAAAGATTTTTATTATATTCAATAATTTTATCAACATCAGACAATGCTTTTTTAAAACTTTTATCGTTGTTGAAATTTAATGAAGTAATAAATAATCCGCCAACAAATCCTGTAAACAATAATCCGCCAACAATAACCCCAATCAAAAAATTTCTTTTAATCTGATTTCGTTCTTTGTTTTTATTTTTCATTTAACTTAAAATATCTTTAATCCAATTTAGAAACTTTTCGAATATATTTTTCTCAGTTGTAGAAATATTTCCATTAATCACCAATCCATTTAAACTCTCGTCTATTTTGTTTGTAATATTTTGTTTTATTTCTTCGACTTTTATGTCGACTTGACGATTAATTTCTTCTGTTCTATTTATGCAAATTCCTTCCGAACATATATTCGCTAAGCATTCATAATCATTGTTACAGATTTCTCCCGTTTTAGATTGATTAAGAAATTTGTATATTTCTATCCCATATTTATCGTAATAATTATAATTTGGGTCTTTACCGCAATATTCTTTCTCTAATCGGTATTCTTTCGGATAGCAATAACCATTTTCAAAACATCCTTTCCCATTACAATCTTGTTCTTCTTGAGATTCTTCATGAGTTATTAATCCCTTATTTGTAGAGATAATTAGAGTTCCAATATTTCTTGAAGGAAGATATCTTCGACGATATCTCTCTATGTTGCCTTTTTTCACACTAAATCTTGGTTTTATTGCTTTGCATTCAAATAAATTTCCTAAGGTTATTTCTAGAAATTTGTTTTTAGCATTTATTTTATATCTCTTTATAGCTCCTTTTTGCTTCATTATTTTTAAAATTTCAATTAAAAGATTGGATATTCTTTCAATTACAACTATTTCTTTTCCTGCTTTTTTAGCATTTTTTATCATATTCAATCCATCAGCAACAACATCTTGGCTCATATTCTAACTCCTATCCAAATTCCATGTAACTGGAGTTTGAATGCTTGAAAATTATTTTTGATTTTCATTGTTTTAGTTATATTTTTTAAAACCAATCTCTTCAGCTATTTCTCTGAAGCAATGACGGCACAAATTTAATCCATATGATTTTATGTGAGCGCCATATCTTCCACATCTCTCACATTTCTTTGCAGCAATTCCAATTTTTCTTTCTTTTGGTTTGCAATGCTTTAGAAATTTCTCTTTTATCTTTGGTTTGTTTTTTAATTGTTTCAGTATTTTTTTCCAATCACTTGCTGTCATATTCGAACTCCTTTCCAAACCCCTATTTTCTGGAGTTTGAATGCTTGAAAATTATTTTTTATTTTCATTGT
>CAZNXD010000163.1:0-4618 GCA_964576935.1 uncultured Pirellulales bacterium
GGGATTTTCTTTTTCCTGCTGCTGCTCTTGTTCGGCCATCTGTGGCGGGTTTTTGGCTTTGTCAGCCGCGATAAGGTCATACTCATACTGGAACGATGCCAGTATTCCGCCGTCGGCGACGATTTCATATTCGTCATAACCTCTGACCGTATACATACCGCCAAAGCTGGTCATCTTGGCAGGAACCAGTCTCTCGTTCGAACCCACCCAGCGGAAGGTGCCGCTTACTCTGTGAATCTTGTTGGGGTCACAGAACTGGCTGTGCCTTGCGCTGAAATCATAGATACTGAAATCACTCTTGGCGCCGGTACGAGCCAGACCAAACGCGGTTGCGTTGGATTGGCCTTTCATGCTTTCCCAGCGGTCAAAACTTACAGATGAATTGGACAAGTCGTCACGTTTATGCAATTCAAGCCCCCAGCCCCACATCCAGAATCTCACATTTGAGCCGAGTTCAGCGGGGTATAGTGACGGCGTAACTTTACTTCTGGTGTATTCGACCATACCCTTGATATCGAAGAACCAACCCTTACCGAGTATCGGCGTGGTGGCTTCGGTTTGAAGGGCGTTATAACGCAGGATGCCGCCGATAAAATTGCCGTTGCCGAGGAAGTTGAACGGGCCAGCATCGGGATTCACGTCGTACTGGCTATAGCCTGCATAGACAGTAGCCCGAAGTTTTGGGCCCATAATGGGAATATCATAACTGCCAAAGATAGAATACTGGTCATCTATCTGGCTGTCCCACGGCGCCTGGTAAATCGCGGCAAACGTATCGTCAACACCAAGCAGGTTCGTATTGATAACGCCGATTCTGGGCGTCCACCGCCTGTCCTTGGTGCCGGAGTTATCGAGCTGTATAAAGTAGTGCCATGGATTGGCTTCATACACATCGTATTCGACGGCGAGGGTGTTGGGCTGTGCGCCCTTAGTCACCACAGCCGAGACGTAGCGGTCCGGATTCAGGTTGAGCAGGTTCACGTAGTCATCAAGCTCCTTCTGGCTCGCGACCTGGCCTTCCTTAACCGGCGACCATTCCATAACTGCTGATTTGCGAAGATAACCCTTTTCCTTTTCATTCTGGTCGGGGTCATATGATCTGACTGTGACCTCGGTCACCGGAGCCTCGAGCACTTCAATCAGCAGAACATCATCAACCAACTGATTGGCACCTGTCATAGCAGTCTTCGGAACGTAGACATAGATGCCCGCGTAACCGTGCTCCTGATAAAGCGAAAGAACATACTGTGTGAAGCCCTGAACAGTCCTGGCGCTAATCTGTCTTACCTGACCGGGCTCAAGAATAACATCACTGAGCTCTCTAAAGTCATACAACATCATTGGGTCAGCTTTTTCCAGAGGCATATCGGAAGCATTGTAAACAAGAGGCATCTTCTTGATGATTTCATCGGTGCCAACCAGAATATTGCCGCTGAGCCTGACTCGCCTCACGCTAAGTTGAGGAGTATTGTCTTCCGGAAGGTTTATTTGCTCAAGCCTGGCAAATGACCGTGTGCGCCTCATCTTGGTCTGTGCCTTGGCGACCTTTTCTTTGTACTCAGCCTCAATCATCGTCTTTTGCTGACTGTACTGTGCCTTTTGTTCAGGGTCGCCGAGTTTGCCTTCGAAGTCTTGCTTCAGTTGAGCAAGGGCGGCATTCCTTTTTTCTTTTGCTTGTGCGATTTCGGCCTGGGCTTGGGCTTTGGCACCGGCGTCAACCTCCGCCATCTTTTGAGATTCAGCTTTTGCCTTGGCGCGGGCTTGAGCTCTTTTTCTTTCCAGCTCAGCTTTTTCGCGCTGCCGTCTTTCCTCTGCTTCCTTTTTATCTTTGAGCTTCTCCGCCTCCTTGGCCTTTTTCTCCAGCTTCATCTTCAATTTAGCTTCGGCCTTAGCCTGTTTTTCTTCTTCCTTATTCATCTCGGTCTGGGCATTCGCCTCGGTTACTCCACCCACAAGCCCAAAGCATCCCAGATAGGCAAACAGAACACCAAAAAACAAAGCTATTGCCACAGTCCTACTTCGCTTATTCATCTTCGTTCTCCTTAAGTTACATATACCCGTCAATATCTTTATGCCGGATAGTTATCCGCGCCGTTAATTTCGCCTCGTCACTTTCTCCCCTGCTGTGAAAAGCTCCATAAAGACAGTACAGCGCGGCCCATAACCGGGCATATGTACAATGCGCTTTAGTATACTGTGCTGGGGTTTTAAGTCAATGATTATACTTCCTATACAGCCTTATTTGCCCATCTTTCCATTTTAGGCATGTTTCTTTGGACACTGAGAGCCAATTCACTCGATTTTTCGAGCAAAAACCTTGATAGGCCTCTTCAAGAATAAGGCGAGAATAGCCTTTTCCTCTATGTACGCCACACAGCTGACTCATTGCAAATGCAATGCGCCTCCCAATAATTTCAATCTCGTAATGTCCTAAGTCGAATATTTGCTATAATTTACAGGCCGAGTCAGACCTAAGTAAAGAAAAAAATGTGTCCTGAGAGCTTTTTTTTTGCGTTTTTAGCATTAAAAATGCAATTTGTACCGGACGCTGTATGTGCAAGGCCGACAATATTGAGTGTTCTTACTTGTCAGCAATACCTCAAAGTATCACATTAGTTGTTAAAACCGGGCGTAAATGGCCTGTAACCCCAAATTTTCGTAACATTTTCAGTTGTTGCAGACCGGCTGACAGCTATGCTTGTATCGAGAACTAACAGCTATATAATACTCGGGCACATAGTGGTAAAAAACAAGGTTTTCGCTCTGTGAAATTAATGACTCACAAATGAAATATGACTAAACAAACAACTGACAATTCTAAAGGCGGTAGCGTTAAGCTTAGCAGGATACAAAAGCTGATTGGCCAGCGTATGCTCGAATCGAAACTGACCAAGCCGTGCTTTTATCTCAGCGCAAAAGCAGACATGACCGAACTAATGGATAACAGACACAAATTGAAAAAGGCAACCGGCGTTAAAGTCACAACGAATGCTTTTTATATCCGCGCCCTCGCTATAAGCGCATTGAAGTATCCGCTGACACTTGCCAAAAGCGACGGCGAGAACCTTAAAATTGCCGAGGCTGGTAATATTGGCTTTGCAGTTAACGCGCCGCAGGGTCTTGTAGTGCCCGTAATCAAAAACGCAGATAAAATGAGCGTGGTCGATATTGCCCGGGCTGAGAAGCTGCTGGCAGATAAATCACTCGCAAACAAACTTACTCTCGACGAACTCTCCGGCGAGACAATTGCCCTGAGCAACCTCGGCGCTTACGGAATCGATTCATTCTTTGGTATTGTACCGCCGCCGGCGAGCGTGATACTCTCAGCCGGTAATGTCATCCACGAAGTCGTGCCAAAAAACGGTAAGCCCACCGAACGCAGACTTGTGAGTCTGGCCCTTGCCGTGGACCATAAGGTAATTAACGGTGATTACGCCGCGAAGTTTCTTAATCACATAACGACACTATTGGCCGAGCCGCAGAGCTTAATTCAAGAGTAGGCTCTTACCGAACGTGCAATTTTCGTCTGAGTGTTCTTAAATTGACCACATCTTCTGTATTGTACTCAAGAAGAGTTCGAATCGCCCGGCGGTCATTATTGTTATAATACCGCCACCACAGTCTGACAGCCATATAGCCGTCGATGCCGGTTAGCTTTCTTTTTATTCCGATTCGGCGTTCAACTACCTTCAGCCCGCCTTTGAGTCTCTGCCTCCAGCAATCATACATCAAGTCCGTGTGGACGAATTCTTGTTTCAAATCAATTCCCATTGAGGCCTTGATGAAAGGCAGGTCAAATCTGCTGCCGTTATATGTATAAATCTCATCGACCCCCTTGAGTGCTTTCAAAAGATGGTATTCTGTGAGATTGTTCTCGATAAGCTGAATGACTTTGACCTTGCGGTCTTTTTCGAGCCCAACACCGATTACCGTAATTTCACAGTAATCTCGACTAAGCCCCGTAGTCTCGATATCAAGATAAGCCCTTCTTTTCATCAGGACTGTGTTGGCTCAAGCTTCTCTTTTGAGCCGAGTGTGTCTGCTTGTTCGGTTTGAACTTCTGCTGTAACAGATTTATCCGGTGCTGAGTCCGGCTGAGCTACTGTACGAATCTCAATGGGAGGCTCCGCTTGAGACGATTCAGCTTCGACGTTTTCAGGCTCGGACTGTTCGAGGGGTATTTCAGGCGCTTTATCAAATGCCGACTCGTCCAGGAAAAACTCAGCAACCTTTTTGTAGTCCTGCGCGCCGTGGCAGTTCGGTTCATATTCGAAGATGGTTTGGCCGTAGCTGGGAGCCTCTGCCAGTTTAATATTTCTTCTAATAGCTACAGGTAAAATTCGAGCGTCAGACCACGCACAGTTGCTGCCGCGGGCCTGCTCAAGAAACTGCTTGATGTCGGCTTTAACTTCATTAGGCAGCGACGCCCTGCTGTCGTACATGCAAAGCAATATACCTTTAACCCGCAGCTCGGGATTGATTCGCTTGTTCACCAAATCAACTGTCTGCAGCAGCTTGCCGAAACCCTGCAATGCAAGGAAATGAGGCTGCAAGGGAATCAGGATTTCACTCGCCGCCGCAAGCGCATTGAGAGTCAACAGACCCAGCGACGGTGCGC
>CAZNXD010000164.1:0-4611 GCA_964576935.1 uncultured Pirellulales bacterium
GAGCCGACAAAACCTGCCACCCACCGCCGAGACAAAATATAACCGCCTAATGCGCCAAAAACAGAATTGACAATCAGCAGGTATTGCCAACGACTAAAATTGTCTAAATACGGAAGATAAAGATAGACCGCCAAAGCCAGGTAAATAAACGCCGCCGAGATGACCTTTAATCCAGATTTTGACATGGAGCAGATTCGCGCGTTAATTATAACGCCGTTTTTGCCGCGACTTTTCCCTTTGTTGCCACTTTTTTAACTTCCATAACATCTACTGCCGGCTTTCGGCACGCCTTTGGACATTTTCCGGTCCAGCAATACAGGCAAAGCTCGTCTTTGGGCATTCCGATGGCTCCTACCATATCATCGACCGTCTGGTACCGAAGCGTTGTCACGCCTAAATCGTTGGCAATCCATTCCACCATCTTTTTGTACTTCTTCGATTTAGCGTCGATGTATTCAGAGATATCATCGAGGTCACGACCTTCCAGAGCACGGATAGCCCTGCGTGCAGCCAGTTCGTTAATGGAACGTGTCGACAGATTAAATCGGCAGGGGAACATTAACGGCGGACAGGCAGGCCTGATATGAACTGCCTTTGCGCCGCAATCCCAAAGTTTCTTTATCGCAAAGTTCTTAAGCTGAGTCCCTCTGACTATCGAATCCTCACAGACAACAATACTGTTACCTTCTATCACTTCTTTTATAGGTATCAGCTTCATCTTTGCAATTAAATCACGCCTCTGTTGGCTCGGCGGAGTATAGCTCCTGCCGTAACCGGGAGTATATTTAACCAAAGGCCGTCTGAAGGGCCTGCCTGATTCCATCGCATAGCCTAATCCGTGAGCCATCCCCGAATCTGGTACTCCTGAAACAACATCGACATCGATAAATTTATCATGCCTGGCCAGATGTCGCCCGCATCTTTCCCTGACCGTCTCAACGTTTATTCCTTCATAGCTGGACGCGGGAAAGCCCGTATATATCCACAAAAATGCGCATATCTGGTTCGTATCCTTTAGCCCCGTTTTCCTCTGGCGTATGCCGTCTTCGTTAATCAGCACAATTTCTCTCGGCCCGATGTTCTTTACTACTTCGAACTCGTTATTGAAAAATGCGCTTGTCTCAGCCGTCACCGCCCACGCATCATCGCTCTTGCCCACAATAAGCGGCGTATACCCGCATCTGTCTCTTGCGGCGTATATCCCTTCTCTATTCAACAGTAAAAGTGAGCATGAGCCTTCTATCACACCAAACATCTTCTCGATACCGTCAACAATACTGCTGCCCTGATTAATTAACTTGGCGATTAGCTCCGAAGTGTTCACCGGCCGCTTGCTAACCTCGGTAAACGATATCCCTTCAGCTAATAGTTGCGAAGCAAGCTGCTCGGAATTTTCTATATAACCGCTGGTGACAATACAGAACGGCCCGAACCTTGAGTTAAGGTAAATCGGCTGCTCCTCGAGGTCGCTGATAACACCGATTCCTTTGCTGCCGTTTATTTTTTCGTAATCTTCGAAAAATTTCGACTTGAACTGACTTTGACTGAGGTTGTGTATCTGGCGCTTGAAATCATCCCCTAAAATTGCTATGCCGCCGTATTCGGTCCCCAGATGCGAATGATAGTCAGTACCGTAAAAAAGCGTTTGCGCACAATTTCCTTTGGAAACAACCCCAAAAATCCCGCTCATCTTTTGCCTCCTTTGCCCGCCCCCTTTTTTAGTTTCCTTACTAAAACTCCTTCCTCACTATCCGGCATCCGGTATCTGGTATCCAGCATCCGGCATCTGGTACTTGCCGCGGCGTAGCCGAAGGCGAAGCCGGGTCCGGTATTACTTCAGCACAACTCTTCCAGTACCGCTTGTTATCCTTCCTATTCTATACACCGTCTCGCCGTAACGTGTCAACTTCCTTGCTATCGAATCGGCGAAGTCCTCTGCGACTATCATCACATAACCAATGCCCATATTGAATACGCGGTACATCTCTTCTTCTTCGACAGGCCCTTTATCCTGCAAAAATGAGAATATGTTCAGCTTAGGCCAACTGTTTTTCTGAATTGAAGCATTGCAGTTCCGCGGCAGCACTCGCGGAATATTGCCCACAAGCCCGCCGCCCGTAATATGCGCCATACCATGCACAATTTTCTTGACCTTATACTGCGACAGCAACTTCACCACCGGCCGAACATATATTCGTGTCGGCTCAAGCAATACATCGCCCAGAATCTTGCCTTCCAGCTCGTCAACCTTGGCCGTTAATTTCAATCCCAATTTTTTAAGGCAAATATTCCTGACAAGCGTATAGCCGTTACTGTGCAATCCGCTCGAAGCAAGCCCTAATATCACATCTCCATTGCGTATATTCCTTCCGGTTACAATCTTTCGCCTCTCGACTATACCAACCGCAAAGCCCGCCATATCGAAATCGCCCTTGTGATATGTATCCGGCATCTCCGCGGTTTCACCCCCAATCAGCGCACAGTCAGCCAGCTTACACCCGGCTGCAACGCCTTTGACCAGCTCCGCAATCATCGCAGGTTCGAGTTTGTTCACCGCAATATAATCGAGAAAGAAAAGCGGTTCGGCCCCCTGGACCAGCATATCATTGACGCTCATAGCAACCAAATCGATGCCGACCGTATCGAATTTACTCATCGCCGAGGCAAGCTGAACTTTACTGCCCACCCCATCGGTGCACGCTACAAGCACCGGTCTTTTGTAGTTTTTCTTGAACAGCCTCTCATCGTAGTCCAGCCGAAACATTCCCGCAAAGCCGCCCTTAAGTCCCATCACACGAGGCCCAAACGTCCCCGCCAAGTACGACTGAATCCGCTCGACCATCTCGTCGTTAGCGCCGATACTCACCCCAGCCTGTTCGTAAGAAATGCTTTTTTTCATTGAACAAGAATTTTAAAGTTCTTCCAATTCATCAAAAAAGTTCATCTGATACTTTTCCATCGAGTACTTATTGACTTTTACATCGACAGGTATCCTGTATTTGCCGTTCCAGCAGGCCGTGCAGTAATTCTCAGCAGGGCTCAACTCACATGATAACATCCCCTCGAGTGACATATACCCGACGCTGTCAACATCGAGAAACTCCTTAATTTCATCGAGGTTCTTGTTGTTAGCCAGAAGCTCATCTTTGGTCGGAAAGTCCACACCGTAAAAGCATGGGAACCTTATCGGCGGACAGCTTACCCGCATATGGATTTCCTTTGCCCCGGCCGCGCGTAGCGTTCTAATCTTGCCACGTGTTGTCGTGCCGCGCACTATTGAATCATCCACTACAACAATTCTTTTGCCGGCCACGATTTCTTTGACCACCGCAAGTTTGAGATTCACCTGCGCTTCTCTTAATTCCTGGCTTGGCGATATGAACGTCCGCCCTATGTAGTGGCTCCTCACAAGGCCCATATCAAAGGGTATTCCACTTTCCTCGGCGTATCCTATCGCCGCACTTGTACCCGAATCCGGTACAGGTATTACTACATCAGCCTTTGCAGGGTGTTCTTTAGCCAATTGTCTGCCGACTTTCTTGCGGAACTCGTGCACATTCTGGCCGAAAATTGTGCTGTTCTGCTTTGCGAAATAAACATGCTCAAAAACACAATGCGCAGGTTTGACCGTACCGGGCTTAACAAAGAACCTGCTGCTAAGGCCCTTCTCGTTAAGTGTCACTATCTCACCCGGCTCGACCTCACGAACAAACTTCGCTCCGATAGCATCGAGTGCGCATGTCTCGCTGGCAACGCAGTAGCCGCCCTGCTCCGTCTGCCCGATACAGAGCGGCCGAATCCCGTAAGGGTCCCGCGCCGCTTCGATTCGGTCCGGATACAAAAACAACAAACAGTAAGCACCCTGCAGATGGTTCAACACGTGAGCCAACGGGTCCGGTTTGCTGACATGGGTCGGCTTTGCCAGAAGATGGCTGATGATTTCCGTATCCGTGGTCGATTTGAATATATGCCCGTAGGCCTCATACTCATCCCGCAGCAGCGACGCATTTATGATATTACCGTTGTGCGCCAACGCAACCTGCCCGCGAGAGTACTCCGTAAAGAACGGCTGGGAGTTAACCGGCTTGCTCGAACCCGACGTCGAATACCGCACATGGCCGATAGCCATGGGGTTGGCGAGCTTCTCAAGGATACCTCTGCCCGCACGAAAGACTCGCCCGACCGTACCCATACCGGCATAGCACTGAATAAACTCACCGTCGCTCGATGCTATGCCTGCTGATTCCTGCCCCCGATGCTGAAGTGAGTAAAGCCCGAAATACGTCTTCTGAACGGCCTGTTCATCGCCAAAGATGCCGAAAAGACCGCATTCTTCTTTCTTTTCAAGGAACATCAATGTTTCCCCTCATAGCCGGAGAATTTGTAGAGACTGTTCTATCGACCCTTTCCGCAGTGTAGTGTATCCGCCCAGCCAAGTCAAACAGTTGTTCCCTCCGCCGCCGGATACATGAACTCCGGCACCCTTTGAACCTTGCCTTGCCTATCCACACAGGCCAGAACGCTCGAACCCTCCGCCAGAACCGACCCGTCACAGGCCCGCCGCAATACATAGCTATGCTCGACCCTGCTTGCTGTCGTATTCGAACATAT
>CAZNXD010000165.1:0-1137 GCA_964576935.1 uncultured Pirellulales bacterium
GCCCGAAGAATCAACCGTGATGTGATAACCCGCATCGAACCGGCCGGCCGGTCAATAAAAACCACTCAGTCAGATATACAAACCGAGCCGCAACCGGTTGCCCAGACCGTAAGGTTCGAGACCGAGCTGCCAAAACCCGTCATCTTTGCCCAACAGCTGCCCAACCCGACTCAGACCCTTCAAAAAACTCGGGTCACAAAATCCGTCAAAGCAAGAATCTACGTCGTCGAAGAAGGTGACAGCCTTGCCTCTATCGCCAAAAAGTTTTACGGTGACGAAGAGGGCAACAGAAAGGTCAATATCGAGAAGATATTCCGCGCCAACCGCAAAATCCTGCGATCGGCCGACAATATATACATCGGCCAGAAATTGATTATCCCGCCTTTGACAAAAGCCCTCGTAAAAATCGATGAGTCGCTCGTTGCGCTGGCACCGGAAAAACTTAAGCCGGTTGAGTCCGTAGGTAGACGACACCTGATAAAACAGGATGAAAATGCCCAGCGAGCTAAAGATTACATTGTAAAGGACGGCGATAATCTGTGGGCTATTGCATCACAGCAGCTTGGTAACGGCAACCGCTATCCTGAGATAGCAAAGCTCAACAGTAAAATTCTCGAAGATGAAGACCACCTTGTCGTGGGGATGCGACTGAAGCTGCCTGCCCGCTGAAGATAAGCCGACGGATATGGACCGATTCAAGTTTGTTTTTGTTGTTCTCTGCGTTTCAGTTTCAATGGTCTTTACTGTTTACCTGCGCAATCGATGTGACCAGCTCTTCCATGATTTTTCTCGCGTTACCACCGAGCAAAATCGTCTCAAGCAGCAGCTTTGGCATAAACAGTTGCAACTGGAGTCTCGGCTGAATCCAACAGCGGTGAAATCGTATGAATCTCCGTGATTATCAAAGCCGCCGATTGCAGCAAGGCCGATAATTTTATAGGCATTCTCGGAGTCAATTTTGAAAAGAGTCAAACTGGCCATTTTGACTTGTGTCTTTCTCATTATAGCCTTTGCGGCACTGGCTGGCCGATGTTTCTATCTGCAGTTCTTCAAAAGCGAGGATTACGTTGCCGCTGCCGCCAGGCAGCAGCAGAAATGGGACACGGAAAAACCTCAGCGAGGAGTGATTCTTGACCG
>CAZNXD010000165.1:1147-4525 GCA_964576935.1 uncultured Pirellulales bacterium
CAGGGCCGGTTGCTTGCCGCGAGCAATAAAATCCAGACCATATTCGCCGAGCCGCGCCGTATCAATGAGCCCGAACAAGTCGCGACAAAATTAGCGCCTGTGCTGCACGTCGGCGCAAGACAAATCTACGAAAAAATTATTGAAAGCAAAAATCCGGGCTTCGCCAGACTAATGACAGAAGCCACGCCGCAGCAATGCGACGCCGCTCGAAAAATAGATAATGGAATTGGTGCGCAGTCTGAATGGCGAAGGTATTACCCTATGTCGCGCCTGGCTTGTCACGTAGTCGGTTTCGCCGGCATCGACAATCAGGGACTGGACGGTGTTGAGCTGCTCTATGACGACAAGATGTGTGGTTCGCCCGGAAAGAGTTTTTTTTTCGCCGACAAATCTCGTCGCACCGTTCGCCTCCAGCAACAGGGCATCGGTGTCACCGACGGCTACAGCGTCATTCTGACTCTCGATGCAGCCATACAGCACTTTGCCCGCCAGGAGCTCCAGAAACGATACGAAGAATACGAAGCCGAATCTGCTGTAGCTATTGTAGCCCGACCCAAAACCGGCGAAATCCTGGCGATTGTGTCGCTGCCTGACTTCGATCCCAACGACATAATCGGAGACCCGAATTGTCTTCGCAACCGCACTATTAGCGATCAGTTCGAGCCCGGTAGTATGTTGAAGCCCATCGCCGTCGCCATCGCTCTTGATACCGGCACGGTCAATACTTACGAGCGTATATTTTGTGAGAAAGGCAGTTACAGCGGCAAAGGTTTCGGCCGTATCGGCGAATACGGCGACCATAAATTTGGAAATCTGACCGTCCGCGAGATACTCGTCAAATCAAGCAATATAGGAATGGCCAAAATCGGCCAGCGGCTTAAAAGACAAAAGCTCTACAACGGCCTCAAGCTCTTCGGCTTCGGCAAAAAGACCGGCATCGATTTGCCCGGCGAGGTCCCGGCCTTGCTGCGACCGCCCGGGCAGTGGACGGGATACAGTGAAACCCGAATACCATTCGGCCAGGAAATTACCGTAACCGCTATCCAGATGGTGCGAGCATTCTGTGTATTGGCAAACGGAGGCCATTCCGTCACGCCCTATGTCGTAAAGGCTGTGGTGGATAATGAAGGCAATATAATCAAGCTGAATCGTCCCTCACCGCCGGTAGGCTATGTAATAAAACCCGAAGTTGCCAAATGGCTCGTCACCGACGTCCTTGTCGGGGTAGTCAATGAACGGGACAATGGCGGAACCGGCTGGCGGGCAAAGCTCGATAAATGGCAGGTCTTCGGCAAGACCGGAACGGCAAATATCGCAAAAAGCGACGGCCGGGGCTATTCCGACCGTGATTATATAGCTTCGTTTATCGCCGGAGCGCCGGCTGAAAATCCCGAAATAGTCGTGCTGGTCTCAATCCGCAAACCAAACCGAAGCCTGGGCAAAGGCTACACCGGCGGCGCCGTTGCATCACCGGTCGCTGGAAAAATCATCGAAAAGACCTTAACATACCTGCAGGCTCAGCAGTTGTTATAAGCTGGAGGTTTTAGGTCAGTGGCTAAAATAGTCTATGCTGTTGCCGGTGAGGGCTTCGGACACAGCAGCCGCTCGCATATAATCGGCCAGAGACTCATCGACTCAGGCCACGATGTGATTTTTGCCGCTTCGAATAAATCTCTGGCGTACTTGACGCAGTATTTCGGCGACCGTGTCAAAGAAGTCTTTGGGCTCCGGATACATTTTTGCGATGGCCGTGTAAGCGCACTGAGAACTATTGGAAGGAATATCTGGCGCTCTCATCATGGCCTTAAAATTAATCGCAGACTGTATAAAGAATGCTTCGACAAATTTAAACCCGACCTTGTTATAACCGACTTCGAACCTTTCAGTACTTTCTGGGCCTTGCGAAGAAAGGTCCCGTTTTTCAGTATCGACCATCAGCACTTACTGACTCATTGCAAGCCCCATTATCCACCGGGCAATCTTATGCCAAGATTAAATGCATATTTTGTCACGCGGTTTTATTACAGCAGGGCAGCCTGTTACGTTATCATCAATTTCTTCAAGGCCCCCGCCAATATATCCCGTGCCGTTGTAGCTCCGCCGGTAATAAGAGCTGAAGTTGCCGCTCTTAATCCAACCGCCGGCGACCACATCGTAATCTACACCACTTACGCCTCGGACGAGCAAAACCTGCGGCAAATGCTTCACAAATTCGCGCCGCAGAAATTCTGCGTTTACGGCTTTAATAAGTTCGAGCAGGATGGCAATATCACTTTCAAAGAGCGTTCGACCGAAGGCTTTCTCAAAGACCTTGCCTCTTCAAAGGGTGTTGTCGCCACAGCCGGCTTTTCGCTGATAAGTGAATGTATGCACCTGAAGAAAAAGATGTACCTGTTACCTTTGCCCGGCCAGTACGAGCAAATCGTGAACGCTCATTATGTCCAAGAGCTTGGCCTGGGCTTATCTCGCAAAGAACTCAACGAACAGGCCCTGGCCGATTTTTTAGCTGAAGTTGAAAAACCTATGCCCGACGATGACCGAATCCTCTGGCCCGACAACGAAAAATTTTTCTCTGTCCTGAATAAGCGACTGAGCCGGGTGGGTTTATCCATCGAATAAGATTATTGCTCAGTTAGGCCCAGAACTTCGGGGTTGATTTCCAACGTTATATCATCATCTGTGTAAGCCTGACCGTCCTGCCCGGGACTAAAGATGATTCTTTTGTCGAGGTCTATGGTATATTCATCGCTGTACGCACGGGCCTTGAGAGAATAAGGTTTGCCAAGTCTTGAATTAAAGACGATTTGCAGTAAATCATTGCGTATTTGTATCTTGGTGTTCATCTGTATAATATTTTCCAGAGCAGGCATCAAAATTTGTATATAAAGTACACCGACGGGATTATAAACAAGGTACATTTTTGGCAGATTGATGTCGGATGTTATTTGAGGAGTATTCAAAAACGAAAGATGCCCCGGCCAAACTGACAGAATCCTTTGTTCTTGTCCAAGCTTATTCTCAGAGGCAGCTAAAAGGCCTGAAATATAATTCCCGTAAGTCCTGAAGGTAGAATTGGTTTTACAAAAGGGTGTCTTTTGTATTTTGCTCATCGAGGGCGAATGTAGAAGAGCATTGCAGAATGAAAGATATTCGTTAATCAGGCAATTTCTCATGGATACGACTTGTGGGCTTGAAGGTCCGAACGTATTTGATAGTGAATTTAATGTTTCCATTGAGCATTGGGGATGATTGGCTAACAATTCAGCGGTTTGCATGCATATACCAAGGCCGCCGAAACAGACAAGTTTGGTTAGTATTGATCTTGCGTTAATACTTAGTTTTTTTACTACACTGTTAATCTCGCCGAGAGTTTCCACG